>JAYUQJ010000565.1:0-19743 GCA_043756825.1 Betaproteobacteria bacterium
GCGCGGCGTCGGCCAGTGCCCGGCCGCTGCCGACGCAAGCGCCCGCAGCCAACGCGCGCCCGGCCGGCAGTGCCGCCCAGCCGCAGCGGGTCGAGATCACCGCCACCCAGGCAGCGGACAGCAATGACGAGCGGCGCCGGTCGAGCGCCTCGCGCATCACCTTCGGCCGCGAAGAACTCGACCGCATGGGCGACAGCACCCTGGGCGAGGTACTCAAGCGCCTGCCGGGCGTCAGCGTTGGCGGGCCGCCGGGGCGCGGCGGGCCGATCCGCATGCGCGGCATGGGCGGTGGCTACACGCAGATCCTGATCGACGGCCAGCGCATGGCACCCGGCTTCTCGCTCGACTCGATCGCGCCCGAGCAGATCGATCGCATCGAGGTGATGCGCGCCCCGGTGGCCGAGCACAGCACCCAGGCCATTGCCGGCACGATCAACGTGATCATGCGGGCCGACTTCAAGCGCAAGGCGCATGAGTTCCGCGTCGGCGGCGGCGCCGACGGCGGGCGCAGCCAGATGGGCGCCAGCTGGATCAACAACGGCCAGAACGACCTGCTGGGCTACAACGTCACCGTCACCGCCTTCCGGGGCGGCCAGGGCAATCAGTCGGACACCCGCATCGAGTCGCGCAATGCGCTGAACACCCCCACGCTGGACCAGCAGGTGCACAGCAGCAGCGAGGGCCGGCGCACCGGCGTGTTTGCCAACGGGCGCCTGCAGTTCAAGCTGTCACCGGGCCAGACCCTGGACCTGCAGCCCTTCTTCAACCGTGTGCGCACCCACAGCAGCGGCCAGGCCGCGCTGACCCAGACCCTGCCGCCCACCCTGTTGCCCGATGACCCGGCCCTGCCCTACCGCCAGGCCGACTGGCAGACCGACTCGCACTGGCAGATGGCCCGGGTCAACGGCAGCTATGCCGTGGGCAGCCCGGCAGGCGGGCGCCTGCAGCTCAATTTCAACGGCTCGCTGTCCGAGAGCGGCAGCCTGAGCGACCGGATCGAGACCGGGGGCAGCGCCGGCGTCGGCCGCCGCAAGCTCGACGACAGCCGCGCGCGTGAGCAATCGGTCGACCTCAAGAGCCGCTATGCCCAGCTGCTGGCCGACCGCCACAGCGCCAGCGGCGGGCTGGAGCTGCAACGCACCCGGCGCAACGACAGCCGCAGCACCAGCACCAGCACCAACGGCCTGCCCACGCTGACCGAGTTTGGCGAGGACATCCAGGCCACCACCCAGCGCATCGCCCTGTGGGCGCAAGACGAGTGGGACTGGAGCAAGACCTTCTCGTTCTACACCGGCGCCCGCTGGGAGGCCATCACCACCCGCAGCGAAGCCCTCAGTGGCGGCGTGCACAACCGCAGCGCCGTGTTCACCCCGCTGGCGCAGATGGTGTGGAAGCTGCCCGACCGGCCGCGCGACCAGATCCGCGCCAGCCTGACCCGCAGCTACCGGGCACCCAACACCGGCCAGCTGATCGCCCGGCCCAGCGTGTCCAACCTCTACCCCGACCTGGGCAAGACCAACCAGCCCACCAGCCCCGACCGTGTCGGCAACCCGGCCCTGCTGCCCGAGCTGGCCACCGGCCTGGAGATTGGCGCCGAGCGCTACCTGGACGCCGGCGGCATCCTCAGCGCCAACCTCTACCTGCGCCGGATCGACAAGCTGATCCGCAATGTGCGCAGCCTGGAGACCGTGAGCTACGCCACCGCGCCGCGCTGGGTGTCGCGCCCGCAGAACATCGGCCAGGCCGACGTGGCCGGGGTCGAACTGGAGGCCAAGGGCCGCCTGGCCGACCTGATCACCACCGACCTGCCGATCTCGCTGCGCAGCAACCTGACCCTGATGTGGAGCCGGGTCAACCAGGTGCAGGGCCCCAACAACCGGCTGGAAGGCCAGGCCCCCTACACCGCCAACCTGGGCGCCGACTGGCCCATCAAGGGCACGCCGCTCAGCGTGGGCGCCAACCTCAACTTCACCCCCGGCTTCGAGATCAGCCAGATCGACAACCAGGTCTCGCGCCAGGGCGTCAAGCGGGTGATCGACGCCAATGCGGCGTGGCGCTTCAACCCGGATGCCAGCCTGCGCCTGACCGTCAGCAATGCCAGCCCCCGGCCCTATGACACCGGCAGCACCACCTTGCTGACGGATGCCAACGGCCAGCCGGCCGGCAGCCAGCGCAACGACACCACCACCCGCAGCTACACCACGCTCAATCTGCGCGGTGAGTTCCGTTTCTGAGGCCACCACGCCTCACCCGTCTGCCTGACAGGAGCACCGCATGGCCGGTTCGATCGAGAAGGTGATACGCAAGACCGTTACCCAGGGCGTACTGGCGGTGGCCAGCTTCAACCGCAAGCGGCTGGCCGAACCCGCCCTGCCCAACCCCTTCGTCACCGGCCTGAATGCGCCGATGGACCGCGAACTGCACCTCGACCAGCTGCAGGTGACCGGCACCATCCCGCCCGGCCTGGACGGCCGCTACCTGCGCATCGGCCCCAACCCGATCGCACCGGTCAAGGCCGCCAGCCACCACTGGTTTCTGGGCGACGGCATGGTGCATGGGGTGCGCCTGCAGGGCGGCCGGGCCCACTGGTACCGCAACCGCTGGGTCCGCTCCACCGCCATCAGCCAGGCCCTGGGCGAGGCGCCGGCACCCGGGCCGCGCCATTTCAACGACACCGTCAACACCAATGTGATGGGCCATGCCGGCAAGACCTGGGCCCTGGTGGAGGCCGGCGGCTACCCGGTGGAGCTCGACGATGAGCTCAACACCGTGGCCCACAACAACTTCGAGGGCAGCCTGAAGGGCTCCTTCACCGCCCATGGCCACCGCGACCCGGCCACCGGCGAGTTGCACGCCATCTGCTACGAGGGCATGGACCAGAACTTCCTGCGCCATGTCGTGGTGGGCACCGACGGCCGGGTGCGGCGCGAGGAGCGCATCGCGGTGCAGCACGGCCCGAGCGTGCATGACTGCATGATCACGGCGCAATACGTGCTGGTGCTGGACCTGCCGGTCACCTTCTCGATGGCCACGCTGATCCAGGGCTATGGCTTCCCCTATGCCTGGAACCCGTCGCACGCCGCGCGTGTAGGCGTGCTGCGCCAGGACGCCCCCGGCAGCAGCATCGTCTGGTGCGATGTCGACCCCTGCTATGTCTTCCACCCCTGCAATGCCTTCGAGAACGCCGACGGCAGCATCACGCTGGACCTGGTGGCGCACGCCACGATGTTCGAGCACAGCCGCATCGGGCCCGACGCCGCCAGCTCGGCCTTCGAGCGCTGGACCATCGACCTGGATGCCCGGCAGGTCACCCGCAAGGTGCTGGACGACCAGGCGCAAGAGTTTCCGCGGCTCGATGAGCGCCGCCTGGGCCAGCCCTACCAGTACGCCTACACCGCCGGCCTGAAGCGCGGTGATGGCGCCTTCGTGCCCGACCAGGTGCTGCTGCGGCACGACCTGCACGGCGGCCCCCGCTTGGTGCACGACTTTGGCAGCGACCACCATGTGGGCGAGTTCGTGTTCGAGCCCAGGCAGGCGCAGGGCGGCGAGACCGAGGGCTGGCTGATGGGCTATGTCGTGAACCGGGCGCACCAGACCACCGACCTGGTGATCCTGGACGCAGCCGATTTCACGGGCCCGCCGGTGGCCACCGTCACCATCCCGCACATCATCCCGGGCGGCTTTCACGGCAATTGGGTGCCCTCGACGCGGCGTTGATCGGCGGGCCGGGCCTCACACGCCCTGGGGATTGCCTGCGGGGCCGGGCAGGCGGCAGCAGTAGACTGGGCCGCCGACGTCAGTGCCGCGCCAGGGGCGGTGGGGCTGAAGGCGCAAACCCGCCCGTGGAGCCCTAGCGATGATCGAACATCCCATCCTGATGGCCTTGGTCGGCCTGGTGCGCCGACTGGTTCTGGCCTTCGCCACCTTTGGCGTGACCCTGCTGGTCACGCTGAAGAGCCTGTTCAGCAAGTCCCGCATGTCGCACGAAAACGGCATCACCCTGCGAGGGCGCCTGCGCATCGCCGCCGACGGACGCATGCCGGCCCACGACTTCTTCGAGCAGGGCCGCAGCTTCGATTGCCGGGTGCGCCACGGCGCGGCGTCCTTCAAGGACGACGCGATGCTGGTCGTGCGCAGCGCGTCGATCAAGTTCGCGGACAAGCGTGGCAAGTCGCCGATGGACATCATGATGAACACCGGCCGCATGCCGCTGTTCTGGAACGCGCGCACCTTCATGCAGTTCATGCGCCGGGCGATGGCCGGCAAGGGCAAGCACTATGTGCCCTACCTCAGCCGGCACCCCCAGGCCGCCGAGGGCGGCGGCGACAGCGTCCGGCGCGACCCCGAATCGCCCCACAAGCTGATCTACCAGACCCAGACCACCTTCGGCTTCATCGGCCGCGACGAGGTCTTCCGCTATGCGCGCTACCGCCTGGTGCCGGTGCCCTTCGAAGAACCCGAAAGCGGCAGCCCCGACGACCATGACCGCCACCACGCCTGGCTGCAGAACCCGCTGCCCGACGAAACCCGCCACCGCAACTACCTGAAGGACACCACCCGCGCGCTGCTGCAATCGGGCGAGGTGATGCGTTACCGCCTGCAGATCCAGTTGCGCCTGCCGCCGCCCAACGACTATGTCCAGCCGGAATGGATCGCGTCGTCCGTGCCTTGGGACCTGACGGTATTTCCGTACATGGACCTGGCGGAGCTGGAGGTCATCGAAGCCCTGTCCTACAAGGAGGGCATGCTGACCTGGTTCGACATCGCCCACCATCCCAAGACCCTGCCGGTGCCCAAGGCGAAATCGATAGACGACGCCCACTCGCTGAACCACCTGCGCATCGCCAGCGTCTGGGCGGTGCGGGCGCGCCTGCTGTCCTACCTGCTCACCGGCATGCCCAAGGCTTTTCCCGACTCGCGCCAGGCCAAGGACTGGGCGGGCGTGCCGCCGCTGGCCAAGCCCCCTTGATCGCGGGCCGCGCGCGGCGTACTCAGATGGCGATCGAGCGGGCCACCTGCCAGGGCTCCAGGAACACATAGGGCACCGCCAGCTGCTTGTTGCGCGTCTGGATCGCCCGGCCTATATCGTCGAGCCGGGCGCGGAAGCGGTCGATCGCGTCACGCACCGGCGTCACGCCGCTGAAGAAGCCATCGGGGTAGCAGCCCAGCGGGTGCCGGGTACGCCGGCTCAGCAGCTGCACCAGGGTCAGCTGCTGTCCAACGCCACAACCGTCAGGCAGGGCATAGACGAAATTGGCTTCATTGCGGGGGCCCTTGTCCGTGGGCGGCGCAAGGTACATCGACCCCGGGGTGTTGGGTATCCAGCCGAATTGCGCGTACTGCCCGTTGTTGACCGCCGCATGCTCCACGCTGCAGTTGAAGACGATCTGCGCCACCAGGTCGCAGAGCACATCGAAGCTGGCGACCGCGCCGCCGTCGAAGGGCAGGCCCCTGACGGCGGCACCGTCCGCGCTGCCGAGCTCCCGCGCCCAGTGCTGCAGCTCCTGGTCCTGCAGGACGCTGGCGTCATCGGCGTAGTAGCACCGCAGCAGCTCGCGCACATAGATGCCGATGGCATCGAACAACTGCAGCGCGTCGTCGCGGTAATGGTAGTGGGGCAGCACATCGGCACTCAGCAGTCCGCGCTGGCGCAGGTCGGTGACCGGATTGGTGTCGGCAAAGCTCCAGCGCGCATAGGCCAGCCCGAGCAGCGTCAGGCAGCCCCGCGCGCCGATGGCGATGGACTCGTCGATCGGCCCGCCGGGGGCCAGCAGGGATGTGCGCGCGGCATGGTTGATCTCGATGGTGCCGCTGAAGTGCGACGCCAGCAGCACATACAAGGGGTGTTGCGCCGGCAAGGTGCGACAGGCCGCCACCCAGAACGACTCCATCACCATATGGGTGCGGGTCAAGTGCGCCACGATCTCGTGATAGCTGCCATCGGCCGACTGCACAAAGCTGCGCGCCAACAGCCAGGTCCAGTGCTCATCCTGCGGCGTGAAGATGGTCTTGGCCTCTTCGGCCGACTGCCCCAGCTGGATGGCCAGGGGCATCAGCTGGCCCTCGGGGTTCAGCCAGAACAGGCACATCGGTGCCACACAGAAGCGCCCGAAGGTGGGTTCCAGCCCCTGCAGAATTTCATAGTCCTGCAAGAACAGCCGCCGCTGCGACAGCAGGTCGGCCAGGGTGGTGTCGGGCGGCAGCACGCCCCTCAACAGCGCGTCGGTGACCGGAAAGTTGTCAGGGATGCGCTCGGCCAGCCGGATCAGCAAGGGGTTGATCCCGTCCAGCCGCTGGCGTGCGAACTCTTCGTCCAGTTCCCAGCGCTTGGCCACCTCGGGAATCGGGCGCAGCGGGTAGTACAGCTTGAAGCTGTCGACCGTGCTGAGGTTCTTGAACAAGCGGGTCATCGCGGCCATGGCCAGGTCGGCCACGCTTTCGACCACGGTCAGTGCCATCGAGAACCGCTTCTCGGCACTGAAGCATTCGCCCAAGGGCACCCCGCTGCAATGCGGCGGCATGCCGGGTGCGTGCACCCATTGATAGGTTTGGCGCTGCGTGAACAGCGTGCGCTCGCGTTCGGCGCGCTCGAAGGGCGTGGCCGACCCCGGCAGACAGATTCGCATGGTGTTTTTGCCCCCTGAAAGTGCTCCGGCGCAGTGTCGGTGCCGCGTAGGGCAGAGAGCTGCATCCGGTTACGCTATTCTCGACACTTCAACTGAAGGCGCGAGATCTCAGAAACCCTCGGCGATCACAGCTTGACATCCCGCCAGGGATCGCCGGGTACAAGCGGGTCGGGCGCCTCAGGTCACCGGGCCAGAACGTGAAGTTCACCGAAATCGTCGACGCCGCACGCGCCCTGCTGCAGCGCAGGGCACGCATCACCTACCGCGGACTGGCACGCGAGTTCGACCTCGACGAGGCCACCCTGCAGGACCTGGCCGAAGCGCTGATCGACGCCGAGCGGGTGGCCGTCGACGAAGGCGGCAAGGTGCTGGTCTGGGTCGACCCGGCCCCGCCCGGCGAGGCCGCCGCGCCGGCAGCCGCCGCCGGCGAGGGTGACCGGCGTCAATTGACAGTGATGTTCTGCGACCTGGTCGGGTCGACCGCGCTGTCCGAACAACTCGACCCCGAGGACCTGCACGAGCTGATCGGCGCCTACCAGCAGGCCATCCGCCAGGCGGTGCAGAGTTTCGAGGGCTATGTGGCGCAGTACCTGGGCGACGGCATCCTGGCCTACTTCGGCTACCCCGCCGCACACGAGGACGACGTGCTGCGCGGCGTACAGGCCGGCTTGAAGATCCTGGACGACATCAGCGCGCTGCGCGCCCGCGTGCCGATTCAGGTGCGCATCGGCCTGCACACCGGCCCGGTGGTCATCGGCTCGGTTGGCGCGGGCCTGCGGGTCGAGCAACTGGCACTGGGCAAGACGCCCAATATCGGCGCCCGGGTGCAGAGCGCCGCGGCGCCGCACACCCTGGCCATCAGCGCCGACACCCACCGCCTGGTGCAGGGCATGCTGGACTGCGAATCGATGGGCCTGCACGACCTGAAGGGCATCGCCCAGCCGATGCAGCTGTACCGGGTCAGGAAGTTGCGTGCCCGGCACCGCTTCGACGCCCTGCTTGAGCAGGGCCTGATGCCGATGCAGGGCCGGGAGCCTGAATTCCAGGCCCTGCTCGAGGGCTGGCAGCGGGCCTGCGCCGGCCAGGGCCAGGCCGTGCTGCTCAGCGGCGAGGCCGGCATCGGCAAATCGCGCCTGATCCAGGCCCTGTGCCTGCGCAGCGGCCAATCGCAGTCCACGCGTCTGGTGTTCCGGGCATCGGCCTTCCACACCAACAGTCCTTTCTACCCGATCATCGAGCAGCTCAACTGGGCGATCCAGTCATCTGCCGACGAGCCGCCGGCCCGGCGCCTGTCGCGGCTGAGCCAATTGCTGCGAGGCGCCGGCCTGTCCGACGCCGAGCACCTGTACCTGGTGGCGGGCCTGCTGTCGATACCGATGCCGGATGGCCTGGTGTCGCCCGTGCTGAGCCGTGAGGAGCGCAAGTCGCGCACCTTGCAGACCCTGTCGTCCTGGCTGCGCCACAGCCACGACGGGCAGCCCGTGCTGCTGGTCTTCGAAGACCTGCACTGGGCCGACCCCTCGACGCTGGAACTGCTGGCGCTGACCGTGGATCGGCTGCGCGGCGCGTCGATGCTGGTGGCCATGTCCAGCCGCCCGGAGTTCCTGCCGCCTTGGCCACCCGACGCGCCCTGCAGGACGCTGCCGCTTGGCCGCCTGTCGCCGCAGGAAATCCGCCGCGTGGCGCTGCAGATCGCGGGCAAACCCCTGCCGCCGGCGGTGCTGGATCAATTGGTGAGCCGCACCGACGGCGTGCCGCTGTATGTCGAGGAGATGACCAAGGACCTGCTGGAATCACGCCTGCTGCGCGACGCACCGGACCGGTTCGAGCTGACCGGCGATCTGCCCCACATGGCGGTGCCGTTCTCGCTGCAGGATTCACTGGCCTCGCGCCTGGACCGCCTGGGACCGGCGCGCCGCCTGGCCGAGGTGGCGGCGGTGCTGGGCCGCGAGTTCAGCCTGAACGCCATCCGCGCGCTGGCCGACGCCGACGACGATGCGCTCTGCGCCAGCCTGCAGCAACTTTGCGACGCCGGCGTGCTGCTGCACCACGGCGGTGAACCCGACACCACCGTCTATGTGTTCCGGCACGCGCTGATGCACGACGCGGCCTACCAGTCGCTGCTGCTCCGCAAGCGCCAGCAGACCCATGCCCGCATCGCCCGCCTGTATGCCACCCAGTGGGCCGACCAGGCCGCCCGCCAGCCGGCCCTGGCGGCGCACCACTGCACCCAGGCCGGCCTGGTGCATCAGGCGGTGGGCTTTTGGCAGCGCGCAGGGCTGCAGGCGGTGGAAGGCTCGGCCAACCAGGAGGCCATCCAGCATGTCTCCAAGGCCCTGGAGATCCTGCAGTCGCTGCCCGAGGGCGCCGAGCGCGACCGACAGGAGCTGTCGCTGCTGCTCGCCCTGGGCGTGCCGCTGGCGGTCACTTCGAGCTGGGCCGCGCCCAAGGTGCGCTGGGCCAGCGAGCGTGCGCTCGAGCTGTGCGAGGCGCTGGGTGAATCGAGCCAGCTGTTCCAGGCCATGTTCGGGGCCTGGTCCAGCCGCCAGGTGCAGGCCGAGAACGGTGCCGCGCGGCTGATGACCGCGCAGTTGCTGGCCCTGGCCAGGCATGCCCAGGACGACGGCTTCGAGCTGCAGGCACACCGGGCCAGCGCCATCATCAGCCTGCACATGGGTGAATTTGCACAGGCCCTTCAGCATTGCCAGGCGGGTTGGGCCTTGTACGACCCCGCCAGACACCGCGCCCACATCGTGCAGTACTGGCTCGACCCCGGGGTGGGCTGCCTGTGCTACGGCGCCTGGGCCTTGCTGCATCTGGGCCGGGCCGACCAGGCGCTGCAACAGCTGCACCAGGCCATCGATCTCGCCGGCTCGGGCGGACATGCCTTCAGCCAGGCCTATGCGCTGTTTTTCTGCGCCGTGGTCCACCACACCCGCGGCGAGCCTGGCCCGACCCGGGAGCGGGCGCTGGCCTTCCTGGCGCTGGCGCAGACCCACGGTTTCCAGGTGCTGGCCGCCTGGGCCACCCTGTTCCTGGGCTGGGCCCAGCTTGAAGAAGGCCAGACCGAGCAGGGCTGCCAAATGATCCGCGAAGGCGAGCTGGCCACCCGTGCCGGCGGCGCCAGGGTGTCGCGCTCCGGCGCGCTGGCGGTGCTGGCGGCGGCCTATCTGCGCACCGGTGAGATCGCCCAGGGCCTGGCCACCGTGGCCGAGGCGCTGGCCTTTGTGGCGCAGAGCGACGAGCACTTCTATGCGGCCGAGCTGCACCGGCTGCGCGGCGAGTTGCTGCTGGCCAGCGCGCCAGGCGCTGCCGCGCCCGATCGGCAGACCCAGGCACTGGATTGCTTCGCGCAATGCCTGGCGATTGCCGACCGCCAAGGCGCTGCGCTCTGGGCCCTGCGCGGCGCCACCAGCCAGGCCCGCCTGCTGATGCAGCGCGGCAACCCCCATGCCGGCCGGGCCGCACTGGCGGCCGCCCTGGGCCTGGTGGCCGAGGGCCTGGCCACCCGCGACGTGAAGGACGCCCGGGTCCTGCTGTTCAGCCTGGACCTGTCGGCCGTGGCCTGAACCCGCGCGCCCGGGCCGCGCCGTCAGCCAAAGGCCTTGCGCACGGCGGCCTGCACCGCGGCGTGCGCCCCGCTGGGCAGATAGCTGCCATGCGCGGCAAACAGGCTGTCAAAGCGCAGCGCCAGCAAGCGCTCGAAATCGGCGCGCATGCTGGCGCCGGGTGGCGTCACCGCCCTCAACCAGATCGGCCCGACCAGCGTGGTCTTGGGAAACCCCAGCAGCGGCAGCAGCAGCCTGGCGGCCGGGCTGGCGCGGTGGTAGTCGCCATAGTGCTGGATCGCGTCGCAGGTCAGCAAGAGGCCGGGGCCGCGCCGCAACAGCAAGGCCGTCTCGGGCTGGGTGCCGTTGAAACAGAAGGCCTGGGCGTCGGGGAAAGGCAGGTCTGCCTGTTCATCGAGCAGGCGGTAGCCTTCGGGCGGCGGGTATTTGCGGCTGCCCGGGCGGGCCCAGCATTCGACTTCGAAGTGGGCGCGCCACCAGGCGTCGTCCAGACCATGCAGGGCACCCAGGCTGACGATGCGACGGATCCGGCCCAGACCTTGCAGCGCGCTGAGCCCGGCGTCGTTGAGACGGATCGGGTTGATCAGCGACAGCTCACCGGCGTGGCGCACCACCGTCATGTTGCGCGAGATGCCGATCAACGGAAACATCCGCAGGCTGCCGCGCACTGCGAACACCCCGTCGGCGATCTCCTGCAGCGGGTCGTGCGGGTAGGCGGGCGCGTGGGCCGGGTTCCGGGCCATCGCAGGTCAGGCCGGCGCCCGGCGCAAGCCGTAGTGCAGATTGGCGACCATCTGAAAAAAGCGCAGCGGCAGGTAGCCCACCAGCACATAGGTGTGCCACGTGCCGTTCCAGATCTGCTCCCACCAGAAGAACCACCACAGCGCGTACATGCAGCCGGCCAGCAGCGCGAACTTGCGCCGTGCCGCAGCGTCCGTGGTGCCGAGCATCACGTAATTCGGGATGGCCCACATCGCACCCCAGAAACCGTAGCCGGCAGTCATGTATTTCTCGAACTGGCTGAGGTTCTGCGCATCGGGCATGCGGATCCAGACCGGCATCAGGTTGACCCACAAGGCCAGCGCGATGCTGAAGGCGACGATGCACTCGACCACCGTGAGCCACAGACAGACTTGGTGATACCTGGGCTTCATGCAGCCTCCGCCCTGCGTGCGGCAGCGGCAAGCCGCCGATCCGGACCGGTCACCCGGCTCACCGCCCCCGCAGCCGGCGGGCAATCGCTGCCCGCCCCGCGCAACTGCTGCCCCAGCAGATCGGCCAGGCGCTGCACCGCGCGACGGTGGCCGTCGGCCAGGGCCAGCGCGCCGTCGCCCACCGGCTCGCGCAGCGTGGCCCGGCAACTGATCGGGGCCGCCGGCGCGGCGTTGCCGGCGCGCACCGGCGTGATGGACCAGTGCGCCTCCAGCCAGGCCAGTTGGCCGGGGACGGACTCGAAGCGCAGCAGTTCCAGCTCCACCCGCCAGGGCGCCGCCGGCGCCTCGAACACCGCCCAGTGATGGGCCAGCCGGTCGCGCAGGGCGGCGCGCAGCTCATCGCGCAAGGGGCTGGCCCAGCGCTCGTTCTCCAGCAGCACCAGCGACTGGTCGGGCCGGCGCACCAGCCACTGTGGCTGGTCGACCTGCAGTGGCACCCGCACCGGCGCCAGGGCGATGCCCACGGTTGGCAGTGCAACCCGGCCTGCGCCGGCCGTGACCGCCGTGGCCGGCGCAGGCGGTAGCAAGCTGTGCCAGCGAGCAGGCGGCGGCGTGCTGCAACCGACCAGCAGCAGCGCCACCCAGCCCACAGGCACTGCCCAGCCGACACGGCGCGGCGGGCGGTGACCGCGTGAATCCGGTTTCAGAACTTGCATCGCGGGCCTCATCGTCCTGGCAATTGCAGCGCGTCGGCGGGCATGCCGCGCAGCAGGGATTCGGGGTGGCGCTGCAGCGTGTCGGCCAGCCCGCGCATCGCCTGTGCGGCGCGCTGCAGTTCAAGCAGTGTCGCCTCGAGGTTGCGCTGCACCGGCGCCGTCGGGTCGACCAGGTGCTGGTCGATGCGCTCCACCGCGGTTTGCGCGGCGGCCACCGCACGGCGCAGATCGGTCAGCGATTGCTGGGCTTCGGGCCCGAGTTGCTGCACCAGGCCCTGGGCGGCCAGCAGCGTCTGCCGGCCTTCGGCCAGCAGCGCGCGGACCTCGGGCGTGAGCTCGCGCAGGCTGCTGCCGGCCTCCTGCAAGGTGACGGTCAGGCCGCGGCCGATGCCCTCGAGCGGCAGCCTGCTGAGCTTTTGAACAATCTCGGAGACCTGGGTCTGCAGCTCGCTCAGCGCGCCCGGCACGGTCGGCAGGGTCAGCACACCGGCGCGCAAGGCCAGTTTGACGGGCGCGCTGCGCGGCACGAAATCCATCGCCACATAGAGCTGGCCGGTCAGCAGGTTGCCGGTGCGCAACTGGGCCCGCAGGCCCCGGTCGACCAGGTGTTGCAGCAGGGCCAGATCGTTGGCCGCACTGGGTTGGATGGCTGCGGCGCCGCCGCGCTGCGCCAGCGCCCCGCGCACCGCGCCCAGCCGCAGCGGATAGAGATCGGCCAGCACCTGCACCGGGAAGCGCGCGCGCGCCGCGTCGTACTGCAACGACAGGCCGCGCACCCTGCCGATTTCGACCCCCAGAAATTCGATCGGCGCGTCCGCGTTCAGGCCGCGCAGCGAGCCGTCGAAGACGAAGCGCACCGGCAAGGCCTCACCCAGTGGTGGCGCCATCGCCGCCTTGCGGTGCTCGAACAAGGCAAACACGCTGCCCGCAGCGGCCGGCTCGCCCCGGGCCTCGCCCGCCGCCGCCTCGAAAGCCACACCGCCGGCCAGCACCGTCGCCACGGTCTGGGTGTTCAGGGTCAGGCCATTGGCGTCGATCGACAAATCCACGCCGCTGGCATTCCAGAACCGGGTCTGCGCGGTGACCAGGGTCTGGTAAGGCGCCTCGACGAAGATCTTGACCAGCAGCTCGTCGGTCTGCGGGTCGAGCGTGAAGCCGACCACCCGGCCGACCCGGGTTCGTCGGTAATAAAGCGGCGAGCCGATGTCCAGCGACCCCAGGTCCTTGGCACGCAGGACGAAGCCCGCACCGGGCTCGCCACGCAGCACATAGGGCGCGGTCTCCAGGCCGACGAAGCGGGCCTGGCTTTCGCTCAACTGGCCGGCGTCGGCGCCGATATAGGCACCCGACAACAGGGTACCCAGGCCGCTCACGCCGCCCGCGCCAATGCGCGGACGCACCACCCAGAAGCGGGTGTCTTCGACCGCCATGGCGGCGGCGGCGCGGTCGAGCTGGGCGGTGACCACCACCCGCTGACGGTCGTCGCGCAGCGTCAGCGCCAGCACCTTGCCGATCACCACTTCTTTGTAGCGCAGCTCAGTCTTGCCGGCCTCCAGGCCCTCGGCAGTGCGGAATTCGATCTCGATGCGCGGACCGGTCTGCAGGATGCTGCGCACCACCAGCGACGCGCCAACCCCCAGGGCCAGCAAGGGCACCAACCAGACCAGCGACAGCCGCGGCCGCCGCGATAGCGTCACGCGCGGCTCGGGCCAGGCGATGTCGGGCGGCGGCGCGGCGGCCGCCGACACCCGGGCCGGGCCGCTACCGGCAGGGGCTGCCGCGGCCGGCGAAAAGGGCGTTTCCGGTGGAGAGGGCGTGGGCTCACTCATCGTCGGGGCGCTCATCCGTCCAGATCAGGCGGGCATCGAAGGCATGCGCCGCCAGCATGGTCAGCACCACCACCGAGGCAAAGGCCGCCAGGCCGGGGCCGGGCTCGGCGCTGGCCAGCGACGAGAAGCGCACCATGCCGGCCAGCAACACCACCACATAGACATCCAGCATCGACCAGTGGCCCACCGCCTCGACCATGGTGAATATGCGCGCCCTCTCGAGCTGGCGCCAGCCCGGCGCGAACTGCACGCTCCAGGCCAGCAGCGCCAGGGCACCGATCTTGAGCATCGGCACGGCGATGCTGGCGATGAAGACGATCAGCGCCAGGCCCCAGGCACCCCCGTGCCAGAGTTCAACGATGCCGCCCAGCAAGGTGTGCTCGGTGCGCTGAAAGGCCTGGGTGGTGCGCAGCATCGGCAGCACATTGGCCGGCACGAAGAGCACCGCCGCGCTGATCAGGCAGGCCCAGGTTCGCTGCAGGCTCATGGGCTTGCGCCAATGCAGGCGGTGGCCGCAGCGCGGGCACGGCACGGGCTGGGCATCGGCCAGGGCCGACACCAGGCCACAACATTCGCAACCCAGCCAGCGCAGCGGCCCCGGCACTGCGGCAGGGCTGTCCTGCGGATTCGGCAGGGGCGAACTCATGGCACATGCCACCACAGGTGACGCAGGCCGGCGGACTCCAGCGCCGCAAGCAGCAAGGCCAGCACACCGAACGCGACCAGCCCGGGCCCGGGCACGGCCTGGGCCAGATCGGCTATGCGCACCAGGGCCAGCAAGGCGCTGACCGTCAGCACCTCGACGGTGTTCCAGCGCGACGCCAGGAAGAGCCAGCGCAGACAGGCAGCATGGCCTGGCGGCAGCTGACCGAACAGCAGGGGCAGCAGCAGGTACAGGCGCAGCAGGATGAACATCGCCGGCGCCACCAGCGCGGTCAGGGTCGCCAGCAGCGCCACTGCCTGCTCACCCTGTTGCCAGGCGGTACTCAGCGCCATCAGAAAGTTGGTGCGCTGCTCGCTGCCGGCCAGGCGAATGGCGACCAGGTCGCCGGTCAGCGCGATCAGCAGCACGATCAGTGCGGCCAGCGTCAAGGCCAGCAGGTGTTGCAGGCCCAGGCGGTGGCCGCGGCCGAGCACCGCGTCGCAGCGCACGCAGCGGGCCACCGCACGCGGCGTCAGCGCGCGCCAGCGGTGGGCCTGGCCGCAATGGTCGCAGACCACCCAGGAGGGCTGGATCGAAGGCATGGCCCGCATCATCCCCCATCTGCCCGGGCGCCGACCCGCACAGATCACCTCGACGGGGCGAGCGCGCGCCCGGATTCTTGCTAGCGCCAGGGCCATGCGGCAAACTCGGGGCGAGCAAAAAAATTCGGCACGCACCGGGCGACACCGCAGCCGACCGGGCCGCGTGCACGGTGATGGGTTATGAAAGCCGCCGATTGACACCCGGACCGGCCGACAAGAACAAGGGTTCGGGATGTTGTGGCCGCAGATAGCCAGCCTGGCAACTGAGCAGTTGCACGAAATCCTCGCCTCGCCGGTGCAGATCGTTGCCTATCTGGGGGCTGCGGTGGGCGCCGCGCTGGTGGTGGCCGGCGCCTTCGTCAAGACCATGATCCCGCTGCGCTGGCTGACCGTGGGCGGCAACATCGGCTTCCTGGTGTTCGGCGTGCTGCACCCTTCGCTGACCACCGTGCTGATCAGCGCCCTGCTGTTGCCGATCAACCTCTACCGCTTGCAGCAGATGACCCGGCTGACCCGCCAGGTCAGCGCCGCCGAGTCTGGCGCCGATCTGTCAGGGGTGTGGCTCAAGCCTTACATGAAGCCGCGCAAGCTCAAGACCGGCCAGATCCTGTGCCGCAGGGGCGATCGCGCCGACCACCTCTACCTGCTGGCCGAGGGCGAGCTCGAGGTGGTCGAGATCGGCCGCGCCATCGCGCCGGGCCGCATCTTCGGCGAGATCGCGCTGTTTTCACCCGGCCGGCGCCGCACCCACACGGTGCGCTGCCGGGTGCCCTGCACGGTGCTGAGCATCGACGAGGCCACGGTCAGGCAGCTCTACTACCAGAACCCGGCCTTTGGCTTCCACCTGGTCAGCCTGGTGGCGGCACGCCTGTCCGAGGATGTCGACCGGGCCGAGACCCGCTTGTCGCAGAACATGGCGCTGGACGCCGCGCCGTCGCAGCACTGACGCTCAGCGGCCCGCCAGGCGCTGGCGCAGCAGCGCGGCATTGGCCAGGTCGCCGATGGCGCTGTAGACGGCCAGCGCGCGCTGGTAGAAGCGGGTGGCGGTGGCGGCCTGGCCGCGCCGGTCTTCGGCCTCGCCGGCCAGGGTCAGGTCCAGGGCAATCCGGTCGGGTTCGCCCAGAGTCTGGTCCATCTGCAGCGCCAGGGCCAGGGCCTCGGCGGCCTCGGCGTGCTGGCCCTGCAGGCCGGCGGCACGGGCCTGCAGGCGCAGCGCGGCAGCCTGCTCGCCAGCCTGGCCGGCGGCTGCGGCCGCGACGCTGGCAGCCCGGGCCTGGGCCGCCGCGCTGGCCGCATCGCCCCCGGCCAACGCCAGGTGGGCGCGCAGATTGCCCAGCAAGGCGGCCAGTGCGCAGGGTGCGGCGCAATCGCGCTCGGCCTGGTCGATCCAGCGCCGCGCATCGGCCGGTGCGCTGCTGTCCAGGATCAGCAGGGCCTTGCGGGCCGCAGCGCGGGCGCGCTGGCCCGGGTCGATGCCGGATGGGTCGGCCAGCAGGTGGTCGAGATGCCCGTGAGCCGCCGCCAGGTCGCCCTGGCGCGCGCTGGCCTGGGCCAGGCCGAGCAAGGCAGCGCCGGTGCGGGCCGGGTCCTGCAGCGCCACTGCCGCCTGCAACGCGACCCGGTACTGCTGTTCGGCCTGGCGCCAGTCACCGCGCTGGGCCGCCTGGGCGGCACGCTCGCTGCTGGCCACCGCCTGGGCCTGGGCCATGCTGGGCGGGCGCTGCGGCGCGCTGCTGCAGGCCTGCAGCGCGATGGCCAGCCCCCAGGCCCAGCGCCAGCGCGCCGCAACGCCGGTGTGGCTAGCGCTGCGGCAGTGCCGGCGGCTCACGCAGCACCTTGGCATCATGGCTTTCGATCGTCGGCTCGCCCGCCGGCGCAGCCGGCAACAGGCTGCGCAGCGGCCAGCTGCGCTTGACGCCCTGCAACAGGCCCTGCATTTCGTCGACCACCGGCGGTGCGCTGCGCAGCAGGCCGGGCAAGGTCTGGGCCGCAGTCTCGGCGATCGACCGGCCATCGCGCGCCACGGCATTGAGGTTGTCCAGCGTACCGTCGGCCTTGGCCAGCAGGCCGGGCAGGGCAGCATTGACCAGGTCCAGGCCGCCATTGACCCGTGTCAGGCTGGTGCTGGCCTGGTCGATCAGGCCGCCCACCTTGGCCACTGAGGCATTGCCCTGGCCGAGCAGCGTCTGGGTCTGCGCGCCGATGCCGTCCAGCCGCAGGTGGGCCGCTGCCGTCAGCGCATGGACCTCGGTGGCAGCCTTGTTCAGGGCACCCGAGGCCGATGCGGCATTGGCCAGCACCGCCGCCACGTCGCCCTGGTGCGCCCGCAGCGTGCCCGACACCTGCTTCAGGTCGTCCAGGATCGGCACCAGGCGGCCGCGCAGCTCGTCCGCAATCTCGGTCAGCGTGGCCTTGCCGCGAAAAGCGATGCGCGGATTGCGCGGGTCGAGCCGGCCAGGCGCGCCACCGGGCTCGAGCTCGATCACCGGCGGGCGCAACTGCTCGCGCACCAGCACCGCCCGGGCGTCGGTGCGCAGGCTGGACATCAGCCCGGCATCGATGCTCAGGCCCAGGCGTACCGACAGGTCGGGCAGCAGCAGCAGCTCGCGCACCTCACCCACCCGCACGCCACTCAGGCGCACAGGGGTGCCCGGGGCCATGCCGGCGGCGTTGTCGGCCAGGGCATACAGCATCAGCGTCGGCACAAAGGCGCCATGCCGGTGCGCGATGCCTGCGGCCAGCGCGCCGGCCAGCAATACCGCGCCGCCCAGCACCGCCCACAGCAGGCTGCGGCTGGCGCCAGCGCTTGGCGGCGGGGCTGCGCCGACCGGGCCGGGGCCAGGTGACGCGGGGGCAATCGGGCTCATGGCTGCAGTGTCACAGGAAGCGCAGCACCCCGGCCAGCAGATCGATCACCGCAACGAATACCAGGCTGCCGACACAGGCCGCCACCGCGGCCTTGGGCACCGCCGAGACCCGGGGCTCGGCATGCAGGCCGTGGTAGCAGGCCACCACGCCGATGCCCAGGCCGAACAGCGCACCCTTGCCCATCGACACCGGCACCTGCCACCACTCGCCGTTGTCGAGAAAGTAGTCCAGCTCGGTGCCCAGCGGCGTGCCCAGCAGCAATGCCGACGCCAGCAAGGCGGCCGCCACCGCAATCACCTGGAAATAGGCCACCAGCAGCAAGCCCGACAAGGCCAGCCCCAGCACCCGCGGCAGCACCACCTCTTCTTCGTGGATGGCGTCGGCCCATTGCTCGGCGGTCATGCCGCTGCGCAGGTGCATCAAGGCGATTTCGGCGGCCATGGCGACCGCACTGCGCACGATCAGCAGCAGCGCCGTGATCAGCGGGGCCAGCTCGCGGATGCCACCCCAGACCACGGTCTTGAGCACCGCCGGGTTGTCAACCCCCAGCAGCGCCAGCGCCTGGGTCGGCACCACCGCGCCCAGCACGGCGGCCAGCAGCGCGACCATCGGCAAGGCCTGCACGCCGCTCAGGTGCAATTGGCGCGCCAGCGAATCCCGCACCCCGGCCTGGCCGAGCCGGCCGGCATGCATCACCCCGTGCACCAGCATCGCGGTATAGCCCAGCGCCAGTCGGGCGGTGGTGGTGATCATCCAGTGCGAGCCATCGGCGGCCCTCCGCAGTTGACGGGGGCCCTGCAGCCTCCGCTGCAGATTGTGGGGGCGAACCGCCAGCAGCCTGGGCACGGTGCCGGCCCGGGCCCCCGGCGCCAGTGCGCCGCAGGCTGCGCAGGCCGGTTGACCGCCCGGGTCAGGCCGGGCGGCGGCCGCGCCAGCCGGTCCACCACCAGGCCCACCAACGCGGCGGCCAACGCCACCAGCGCCGCAGCCAGCGGCGCCAGCCTACGGGGCCGGCGGCGGCGGCGGGTCCGCCGCCGGGGCCACAGCCGGCTCCGGCGCCGCCGAGGGCTTTGGGCGGGCACCCTCCGGCCGGATGCCCTTGACCACACCGCGGATCATCAGCAGCAGCGGTTCGGACGCAAAGCCGGTGCCGAAAGCCAGCGTGGCCGCCGAGGACAGGCCGGTGGGCGTGACGATGTACCAGGTGGCCACCGCCAGGAAGGGCGCCGACACCAGCTGCATGATCTGGAACACCACCGACTCGCGCACCTCGAAGGGCAGCATCCGGCCTTCGTCGGCGTTGGCCTTGTAGTCGGGGTGCAGGCGGCGCTGGTACTCGGGGATGCGGCGCGACAGGCTGACCGCGCCGCCGATGAAGGCCATCACCAGCACGAAGAAAGGCACGGCCAGGCCGCCCACCACCTCCACATGTTGGTGTGCCTTGTCTTGGGTGTCATTTGCCGAGGTCGGGGGATCGGTCCGCACCGTGGCAGTGACGCCGCCGATGGCCAGCAGCAAGGTGTAGCGCAGTTCACCGGCATGCGCTGCCGTCCGGGCGGCCCCCGACGCGGCATCGCTGCGGGGCGCGTCGGGCCAGTCCTTGAGCTTATCCAGTTCATAGGGGCACAGGACCACCACCGAGACCTCGCTCAGCCCACCGGCCGCGTCCTTGCGCACGCAGCCCCGCACCAGCGACAGCGTGGCCGACCTGGCCACATCGGTCTGGGCCTGCTGCT
>JAYUQJ010000566.1:0-2577 GCA_043756825.1 Betaproteobacteria bacterium
TTCTGCGAGGCCATGGTGACGATGAACAGCGGCAGCGCCACCCCCACCACGCTGCCCAGCGTGAACTGCGGCATCACGAACACCGGCGTGGCCCAGGCCGACCCGCCCAGGTTCAGCACCGCGCCCAGGTGCAGCCGCCCCTGCAATGCCGCCACCGCCATGCCGGCCGCCAGCACGCCCGGCACGGCATAGCGCGGCCAGGCGCGCCGGCCGGCCAGGTAGGCCGCCGCCATCACCAGCACCAGCAGCGGGGCGGAGCGCACCTGCAGCACCGCGTCCAGCCCGAAGCGGGTGAGTACCCCGGCCAGCAGCGCGGCGGCCACCGCCATCGGCAGCTTGTCCATCACCCGCTCGAACCAGCCGGTCAGGCCTGACGCGATGATCAAGCCGGCGCAGACGATGAATGCCCCGGTGGCCTCGGCGAGGCTCACCCCCTGGGTCGCCGCCAGCAGGGCCGCGCCCGGCGTGCACCAAGCGGTGAGCACCGGCAAGCGGTAGTGCAGTGACAGGCCGATGCAGCTGAGGCCCATCGCCAGGCCCAGCGCCCACATCCAGGACGCGGTCTGCGCCGGGGTGGCGCCCAGGGCCTGGGCCGCCTGGAAGACGATGGCCACGCTGCTGGTGTAGCCCACCAGCACCGCCACGAAACCCGCCACGACCGAAGACGCCGATACATCGCGCCACCATGCTGTTTTGACCAATCCATCACCTCTGTGGCCTGGCCGGCAGCCCGGCCCGCACCCAGCATAGCCGCAGGCCTCAAGCCGGCCGGCCGGCGGCCGATAGAGCGATCACACCGACTTGCCCACCCCAGGGCCCGACCGCCATGTGCCGCCTCGTTGCCTACCTCGGAGACCCGGTCTACCTCGACACGGTGGTCTGCACCCCGCGCCACTCGCTGCTGCAGCAGTCGCTCAAGGCCGAGGAGGCCCGCACCGTGACCAACGGCGACGGCTTCGGCGTGGGCTGGTACGGCGAGCGCGCCGAGCCCGGCGTCTACCGCGAGGTGATGCCGGCCTGGTCGGACGAGAACCTGCAGGCCCTGTGCGCCACGGTGCGCTCACGCCTGTTCTTTGCCCATGTGCGGGCGGCCACCGGCGGTGGCATCGCCCGCCACAACTGCCACCCCTTCCGCCACGGCCGCTGGATGTTCATGCACAACGGCCAGATCGGCGGCTATGCCGGGGTGCGCCGGGCACTGGAGGCGCAACTGCCTGACGAACTGTTCGCAGCCCGGCGCGGCGCCACCGATTCGGAGCTGCTGTTCCTGCTGGCCCTGGCCCGCATCGAGGCGGGCGAGCCGGCGGCGGTCGCGATGCAGGCGGTGCTGGCCGGCACCCAGGCCCTGATGGCGCAGCAGGGCGTGCGCGAGCCGCTGCGCTTTGCCGCGGCCTTGTCCGACGGCGAGCAGTTGCTGGCCTTCCGCTACGCCAGCGACGACAAGCCGCCAACGCTGTATGTCAGCGATTGCGTGCACGGCAGCATCGTGGCGTCCGAACCGCTGGACGCCCACCCCGAACGCTGGCAGAGCGTGCCGGCCAACAGCTGGGTGCAGGTTAGCCGGGCCGGGGCGGTGCTGCACGCCTGACCGGGCACGCGGCCGGGCCGGTCAGATCTCCACCTTGGCGCCCAGCTCCACGATCCGGTTGCTGGGCAGGTTGAGAAAATCAGCTGCCGCCGACGCATTGCGGTGCATGCCGGCGAACAGCTTTTCGCGCCACATCGCCATGCCGGCGCCCAAGGTGGGGATGACGATGTCGCGGCTCAGGAAGTAGCTGGTATCCATCTCGGGCAGCGGGATGCCGCGGCCCTCCAGCAGCTTGAGCGCCTCGGGCACGTCGGGATCGTTCTTGAAGCCGAAATGCAGCACCACCTGCCAGCAGTCGTGTCCCAGCGGCTCCACCTGGATGCGCTGTTTCAGGCCGATCCACGGAATCTCGTGGTGCTTGACCGAAACAAACAAGTTGTACTCGTGCAGCACCTTGTTGTGCTTGAGGTTGTGCAGCAGCGCATTCGGCGTCAGCCCGATATCGCCCGACAGAAACACCGCCGTGCCGTCCACCCGGGTGGGCGGGTTGACGAACACCGCTTCAAGAAAGCCGGTGAGGTCGATCGCGTCATCGCGCAGCCGTGCTGCCACCAGCTTGCGGCCCTTCACCCAGGTGACCATCAGCGTGAACATGCCGATGCCGATGACGATGGGGAACCAGCCGCCGGCCAGCAGCTTGAGCATGTTGCTGGCGAAAAAGGTGATGTCGATGATGAAGAAGAAACCGGTGGCCAGCAGGCTGGGCAGCAGCGGGTACTTCCAGCCGAAGCGGATCACGAAGAAGGTCATCACGGTGGTGATGGCCATGTCCAGCGTCACGGCGATGCCGTAGGCCGCGGCCAGGTTCGACGACGACTTGAACATCGCCACGGCCAGCACGATGAACACATACAGGCCCCAGTTGACGAAGGGCACGTAGATCTGGCCCGTCTCGCGTTCGGAGGTGTGGTGGATCACCATGCGGGGCAGGATGCCGAGCTGGATGGCCTGCTTGGTGACCGAGAACGCGGCCGAGATCAGGGCCTGCG
>JAYUQJ010000567.1:0-2574 GCA_043756825.1 Betaproteobacteria bacterium
TCGCCATGCCACTGGGCATGGCTGCGGTTTGCGCCTAGCCACAGCGGCAAATCCATCGGTTTTCTTAAGTCGCTCACAGCATCGAACACTGCACTAGGGCCAGCGCGCCGCCAACCAGGCGTCGAGGTCACCCAGCACCTGGGCCTGCTCGGGCTCGTTGAAGATCTCGTGTGCCAGGCCCGCATAACACCGGCTCTGCACCCAGGCGGTGGGCGCGGCGGCGGCAAAGGCCGCGCTGCCACGCGGGGCCACGCAGCGGTCGGCGCCGGCATAGAGCAGCAAGCTGGGGACGGACCAGCGCGCTGCGGCTTGCCGCACCTGCAGGCCGGCATCGACGATGAAGCGCACCAGCCGCGGCGTGACCCGGTCGTGCACCAGAGGATCGGCCAGATAGGCCCGCACCACCGCCGGGTCGCGGCAGATCCAGCCGGGCTGCAGGCCATTGCCCAAGGCCAGCCCGGGTGCCAGCGGCGCGGCCAGCCCCAGCAGCAGTTGCTGGCCCAGGCTCATGCCCGGGTCGAGCGCGGGCGACGACATCACCAGGCCGTCCACCGCCTGCCACCAGGCCGCTGGCGCGTCGGCCAGACCTTCGGCAACGAAACGCCCGACCACCAGGCCGCCCATGCTGTGACCCAACAGCAGCAACGGGCCGGGGCGGGCTGAGCGCAATTGCCGGACCACCGCGCCCAGGTCGGCCAGCAGGCTGCGGGCGGCAGGGATGGCGCCACGCGCACCGGGCGACCGGCCATGGCCGCGTTGGTCGTAGCCAACCACGGCCCAGCCGCCTTCGGCGAGCCTGGCCATCACAGGGGCGTAGCGGCCCACATGCTCGCCCAGGCCATGCACCAGCAAGACCGTGCCGCGCGGCGCTTGCCGAGGCGCCGGGCCGTCAGTTCGGTAGAGGGCCAGGCCATCGTCGGCGGTGAAGGTTTGCATGGGCGGAGTCTCCGGCCGCAGTGTAGAACCCGGCGCCGGCGCGGTGCCCGGCGGCATGCCACGCCCCCCCGACGCCAAGCGGCGGCCTACACTCGACCTCGATGCTCACCCTGCCCCCTGCAGCGCCCACCCTGCCGCGCACGGTCAGCCGGCCGGCCGGCGGCTGGCGGCTGGCGGCTTGGGCTGGGGGGCTTGCGGCGCTGGGCGGGCTGCTGGCCGGCTGCGTCACGCCGCCCGAGGGCCTGCCCCGGCCCGACCCGGCGGCTGCCGCCAACACCGGCCCGCGCGCCCGCCTGCTCTTGCGCGGCGCGGTGCCGGGCGATGACAAGTTTGCGCTGGTGGCCTTGACCGATGCCGTGCAGTGCAAGAACCCGCGCCTGCTCAGCAGCGGCAATGCGCGCAAGCCGCCCGAGCCGGCGTCGCTGCCGGCCGGCGTGCTGAGCACTGTCGACTTCGTGGTGCTGCGCGCCGACAAGGTGAGTTGCGGGGTGCGCTGGACCTTCACCCCCGAGGCGGGCAAGACCTATCTGGTGCAGGGCGTGGTGGTGGGCAGCGGCTGCACCGGGCGGTTGCTGGACGTCACCGACAGTGCCAGGCCCATGCCCGCTGCGGGCGCGGTGCTGCGGTCGGGGCCGGGCCAGGCCTGCCTGGCGCTCGACCAATCCCGCCCGGCCGGCGATAGCCCCTCGCTGATCCAGGGCGGCCAGCACCTGGGCGAGGCGGTGCTCAACCCGGCGGCCACCGCGCGCGACCTGCAGGGATTGATCCGGCCATGAAGCCACCGCGCTGCCGTACCCGCCAGCTGGGCTGGGCCGGCCTGGCCTGCTGCGCGGCAGGCTGGGCGCAGCCGGCCGCCGCACTGACCCCGGCCGAACTGTTTGCCCGGGTCGCGCCCAGTGTCTGGCGGGTGCAGACCCTGGACGCCGATGGCCTGCTGCTGGGCCAGGGCAGCGCGGTGGTGGTGGCGCCGGGGCTGCTGGTGACCAACTGCCATGTGCTGGCCAAGGCCCGGACCGTGCAGGTGCGGCGCGACGGCCAGGCCCGCGCCACCGCAGCCCGCCTGTCGCTCTGGGACGCCCAACGCGACCTGTGTCAACTCGAGGTCGCCGGCCTGCAGGCGCCTTTTGTGCCGCTCGGCCAGGCAGGCAGTGCGGCGGTGGGCCAGCCGGCCTACGCCATCGGCCATCCCAAGGGCCTGGACCTGACCATGAGCGCCGGCCTGGTGTCGTCACTGCGGCGCAATGGTGCCGGCCAGTTGGTGCTGCTGCAGACCTCGGCCGCGATTTCGGGCGGGTCCAGCGGCGGCGGGCTGTTCAGTGAGTCGGGCGCACTGCTGGGCTTGACCACCATCGCCTCGGTCACCGGCGACGCCCAGAACCTGAACTTCGCGATCCCGGCGGACTGGATCAAGGACCTGCCGCGCCGCCATGCCGCCGCGCGGGCGGCTGAGGCCGCGTCGGCCAAGCCGCCGTAGCGCCACGCCGGACCCGTCCTGCGCGGCGCGCAGCCCGGCTGTCCAGGCCTGCCGGCCAGGGGCGGCACTCAGAGACTGAGAGGATTTCGAGCGTGACCGAGCAACACCACAAAACGTGCTCGATATAGGCTGAGCCCGGACACAAACAGTCCTGAGGACTGTTT
>JAYUQJ010000568.1:0-6768 GCA_043756825.1 Betaproteobacteria bacterium
ATCACGCGCGACTGGCTACGGTCGCCCAGGTCGTAGAGGCCGCGCAGGCTGGGGCCATGCTCATTGAGGTAGTACTCACCCGTGCTGGCATCGGGCCGCAGACTGACCCGCCCGACGTTGACGGTATAGCTGTCGCCCCCCACCGGCATGCGCTGCTCGAACCACGGGGCCAGTGACTTGACGCGTGAAAATGGCCGGTGCTCGGACCGCGCCTGGTGTGCCTTGCCCCATTGCCAGGCTGCCGGATCGGGGCCCTGCAGGGCCTGCAGCTCGGTCAGCGCCGCCGTGAAGGCACGGTTGACCTGCTCATCGCAGGTTTCGACCGCAGCGGTCGATTTGCTGTCGCACCACCAGGCGTCGTCCCGCGCCAACACCCCCTCGAGGGCGTCGAAGTAACCGCGCTGGCCGAGCAGCACGGTGTAGACCGGTGCGCCAGTCTCATCGGCCAGAACCGCCTCGGACAAGGCCCGGTGCCAGGCCCAGTAGATCAGCGGCGCGGCTTTGTCGGCGTCCATGACACCGTCGAATCCGGCCAATTGCTGCTGTGCGGCGCTTGCCAGCGGGTGCGCCGAGCGGGCCTGGCGCAGGCGCGGCAGCAGCCGTGCCACCGCCAGCGATTTGACATCCGCCTGCATGCGCCGCAGGTCCGCCAGGCCGTGCTTGGGCGCTGCATCGATCATCTGCTCGATGCGCTGGTGGCGAAACGGTGCCGCCCACTGGTGACTGATGAAGTGCGGGTAGTCGGGCGGAGTGATCTTCTGGTTGGCATTGGCGATATAGCCGCGCTCGGGGTCGCGCACCTGCGGCAGCAGGTCCACCGCCAGATAGCCGGCCCAGTCGTAGCGCGCGTCCCAGCCCGGCGCCGGTGCCAGGCCGGACAGGTCGTTCTCGGGCTTTCTCAGCGGCACCCGGCCGGGCGAAACCATCGGAATCCGGCCGGCAGCATCGGCCACCGCCATGTTCTGCTGCGGTGCCTGCCAGGTGGCCGAGGCGCGGATGAACTCCTCTACCGACGTGGCCTGGTTCATCGCCAGCGTGGTGGCCATGATGTCGTTGTCGGTGTCCAGCCCAGTCCAGCGCAACGCGATCGCATAGCCCGGTCTGTCCTTGGGGCCCAGGGCCTCGCCGGCCACGCCGACCGACGCCACATCGCTGACCACCGGTCCATGCCGGGTGCTGCGCACCGTGATGGCCAGGTCGGCGCCGCCGCGCACCTTGATCACCTCTTGTCGGGTCTGGAACGCGGACCAGCCCTCGGGCGTCTGGTACTGGCTGGCATCGTCGGGCTTGATGCGCTCGAGGTAGGTGTCTTGCACGTCCGGGCCGGTGTTGGTCAGGCCCCAGGCGATGTGCTCGTTCTGGCCCATCACCACCCCGGGCAGGCCGGGCATGGTGGCACCGGCGATCTTGTAGCCCGGCGCCTCGATGCGGGCGAAATACCACAGCGCCGGGCTGGACAGCTTGAGGTGGGGGTCGCTGGCCAACAGCGGCTTGCCGGTGCTGCTGCGGCTGCCCGCCAGCACCCAGCTGTTGGAGCCCAGCCCTTCGATCTCGCTCTCGGGCGCCGCCGCCATCAGGCGCAACAGCGCTGGCTCGGCCAGGGCTTGCTGCGCATCGAGCTTGAGGTCGCGGTAGAAGGCGGCGTAGTCCATGCTCACCGGCACCGCATCGCCGGCATAAGGGGGCAGCAGTTGGTCGATGCGCTCCTTGGGCAGGCGCAAGGCCAGGCGCAGACGGATCAATTCGGCCTGCCAGTTGGCGCCCAGATCCCAGGCCATCATGATGGCCCAGGACAGGCTGTCCTCGGGTGTCCAGGGCTGGGCCTGCAGGCCCAGGATCAAGAATTCGGGTGGCCGCGCCTTCAGGCTGCCGATCACCGCGTTCACGCCGTCGGTGTAGGCCTGCACCACCTCGCGCGAGGCTGGCGACACCTGGGCCCATTGCGTCGCGGCAACCTGGCGCACGCCCAGCACCCGCAGGAATCGGTCGGTGTCGACCGCCCCCGCGCCAAAGGCCTCGGCCAGCCGACCCGCGCCGATGCGGCGGTGGGTTTCCATCTGCCACAGGCGGTCCTGCGCATGCACCACGCCCAGGCCGTACATCGCATCACGCAGGCTGGCGGCCTTGATGTGGGGGATGCCGTGCGCGTCGCGCTCGATGCGCAGCTCGGCCCTCAGCCCCGGCAGGGCCAGCGTGCCCTCGGTCTGCGGCAGCACCCGCTGGGCCTGGAACCAGGCCAGCAAGGCCGCCAGCACCACCAGCAACAACACCCCCGTGAGGATGCGACGCAACCATCGTCCGATCATCTTGTTCTCCTGGCCGGGCCGGCCCCAGGCCGACTTCAGGGCGCAAGCCTAGCAGCGCAGACCGGGGCGCCCGAAGTGATGGCGCTATGGCGGGCTGTTCCGGCATTCGCGGCGCCCTGGCCGCTTCAACAATGCGCCCAGCCCGCAGCTTGCACGCGGCCAAGATGGACCCTCAGCTTGTGCCTGCCGCTGCCGAAAAGATTGCATGAACGCGAACCACAAACCGACCGCCTGGCTGCTGCGCCTGGTCACACGCCGCCCGGCAGTGCCCAGCAGCAGCCTGATGCATTCGAGGACCGAGGTCTGCCCGCCCGAGCTCTGGCCCTCGTCGATCTCGCTGCATGGCCGCCTCAGACGCCTGGGCCAGCGCCTGCGCAGCCAGGTCGCCCCGTGGCTGGCGCCGGACGACCGGCCGATCAATCGGCTGGCGCTGGTCAAGGCCGAGTTCCAGGACAGTCTGTCCGACCTGGACACGCTGGGCAGCCCCCTGTTGCAGGACAAGATCGAGCGCGCCCGTTCGCTGCGCGAGCTCTGGCACCTGCGCTCGCCGGTTTACGGCGAAGTGGCGCTGGCCCGCACCCAGGCCGAGGCCGAGCGCCGACTGTCGCAGCTGAACCGCCACTTCCCGATGCGGGCACCGCGTGGTGGCCTGGCCGGCCAACAGCCATGAGGCCTGCGCACCCTGCCCTGGCGTCCAGCCTGTCGCGGCGGGTGCGATGAAACACGCGCTGTTCAGCGCAGGCCCGGCCAGCCCGATGGCACAGCCCCGGCAGTTCAAGGACACCGGCGATGGCCTGGGCATGTTGCCCGGCCCAGGATTGCCGCAGGACCGGCATGCACGCATCGCCGCCCGACGCATCTTCGTGGCGCTCAAGCAGCGCTTCATGCTGGCCGCCGACACGCTGGACAGCCTGCGCCATGACTGGCTGCGCCGCCAGGTGCGCCAGGTTCAGGAACCCGGTGACCTGTGGCTGCTGAGAGGTGCACTGTTCAATGCGCTGGGCCTGGACGACCCCCGCAGCCAGCGCCTGCGCATGGAATTGCAGGCCTTGCTGGACCAGACCTTCCCCGACCAGGGTGAGCTGAGGCCACGGCCCCGATTGACCTGATCGACACGCACCGCTTCGCCACGCGGGGGGGCGGCCGGCGCAGCGCTTGCTGGCACGCAAACGCGTCAGATCAGCGTCTGCCCGGGCCCTTCTTGCCCTTCGTCAAAACGGGCAATGTTCTCCAGGTGGTAACGCTCGACCTTGCGATAAAGCGTGCTGCGCGAGATGCCCAGGGCACGCGCGGCCTGGGCCAGGTTGCCGTGCACGCTCTTCATCGCCCGCATGATCGCCAGGCGCTCGGCATCCTCCAGGCTGCTGGCGGGGGCACCGTCGGCCGCCGGGCCCGGACGCTGCGATGCCTGGATCTCATCGGGCAATTCCGCGCACTCGACGTTGGGCTCGTCCGAGGTCAACAACAAGCTTTCAACCAGGTTGCGCAGTTCGCGCACATTGCCCGGCCAGGCATAGCTTTGCAGCGCAGCCATCACCTGCGGACCGAACAGCCGGCAAGGCGCCCCATGGCGTTGCGCCAGGCTGTGGTTGAAATGCTGGGTCAGCAAGGCGATGTCGCCCTCGCGTTCACGCAGCGGTGGCACCCGGACGCTGGTCACGCTGATGCGGTGGTAGAGGTCACGCCGAAACCGACCGGCCTCGACCTCCTGCAACAGATCCCGGTTGGTCATCGTCAGCAAACGCACATCGACGCGCCGGGGCTTGGACTCGCCCAGGCGATAGACCACGCCCTCCTCCAGGCAACGCAGCAGAACCGGCTGCAGATCAAGCGATAGTTCGCCGATCTCATCCAGGCACAGCGTTCCGCCATGCGCCAACTCGAAGCGCCCGGCCCGCCCTTCATGGGTGGCACCCGTGAAGGCGCCGCGCACATGGCCAAACAACTCACTGCCAATCAACTCCTTGGAGGTGGCGCCGCAGTTGAAGGTGACGAACGGGCCGCTGCGCGACTCGTCGCCATGCAAGGCGCGGGCAAACAACTCCTTGCCCACGCCGGTCTCGCCCTGGATCAGTACCGACACCCGCCGGCCGCTGAGCAACCGGGCACGATCGATCGCCGCTCCCAAGGCCTGGCTGTGTCCCAGCAGGCTGCCGAATCCCGTGCGCGAGGGGTCGATCTCGGAATCGCTGCGGGCGCCGCGCCCAATCGCCGTGGCAACCGGCGGAGCCATCTCGGCAGCCGGCGCCGGCAGCCCATGGCGCGACGGCCTGGGCACCATCACCAAGGCTCCGATCGTCACGCCGTCGATCCGTACGGGATGCAGCCATTCGGGCCGCAGCCCGGCAGGCAGACTGCGCGACCACTCGTCGACCTGGCGCCCTGCCGGCAGCCCAGGCAACTGCGCGCCCATGCGCCAGGCGTGTCCGGGCAACTCGCCACTGAAATGGACCAGCCTGGCATCGCGATCCAGCACCAGCATGGCCTGGGTGGCGTGCGATGCGCCAAACCGCATGCAGGCTTCGAGCAACTGCACATGCTCACGGCTGGCGCGCTCGGACAGCACCGCCTCCATCTGGCGGGCGCCGGCCAGCGCCAGCGCCAGATTGCCGCGCTGGTAGGTCGACGGCGGACCCGAAATGTCGATCACGCCCAGGATCTGCTCGCAACCCGGCACGAACACCGGCGCAGCAGCGCATGTCCAGCGCTTGATGCCCTCACCAAAATGCTCGGCACCGTGCACCTGCACAGGTTGACGCATGGCCAGGGCGGTACCGATGCCATTGGTGCCTACGACGCTCTCATGCCAGTGCCCGCCCTGTACAAGATGAACGTCTTGCGCGGCCTCAAGGGTGCGTTGGTCGCCGGCCACCTCAAGCACCACGCCGTTTGGGTCCGTCAGGATCATGACAGAGCCAGAATGCGCCAGCAGATGCGCCGACGTCACAAACAAGCCCTGCGCCGCCCAAAGCAGGTCCCGGTTGCGCTGACGCAATTGCTCCAGGGCATTGCCCCCTGTGATCAACGGTGCGCGGCGCGTATTGGGTTCGACCCCGGCACGCATGCTGCGCTGCCAAGACGCCAGCAACAGCTTGGAAACGGCCAAGGACGCCAGCGGTGCGCCGGTCACAAAGTTCTCCCAGGCCATCATGACCTGGTGTTCTGCGGCGGGCGCCAGCACGGAGCCAAGTTCACTGCCCAGCCCTGGGCTGGCTGCTGGCCAGCCTACGGTGTGGTTCGGATGGATGGATGTCTCCTTGAACGCCTTGTGCAGTGCAAGACTGCCTCTGGCGTTGCCATCGTCAAGTAGGCTGGACGCGGGGGGCATCCAGTGCACGCGAGAATTTTTTCCTTATATCTCCGATCATCTCCCAATACGCGATTCAGCGCACTGTCGGCAGGGCGCGCAAGGGCGAAAATGCAATCCACGCCAACAATGCACTGCACAACAGTGCCAAGGTGGCGAGCAGGAACCGCCCAAACCCGGCATCGTCCAGCGCGCCCTGTGGCGCCACGGCTCGCAGTACCAGCCAGGAATTCAACCCGACGATCACCAGTGCGGCTGCGCCTGCCAGCCAGCGCAGCCAAGTTGGGCTGGCAAAGGCGCCCATGATCGATGACGCGCTGGTGAAGCGGATCAGGGGCACGATGGCAAACGGCAGTTGCAGGCTGAGTACCACCTGGCTCAACACCAGCAAATGCAACACGCCTTCGTCGCCCGAATGAAACAGCACCGCCACCGCCGGCACGATGGCCAAGGCTCGGGTAAACAATTGGCGCATGACCGGGCTCATGCGCAGCCGCACAAAGCCCTCCATGACCACTTGACCGGCCAAGGTGCCGGTGATGGTGGAGCTTTGCCCGGCGACCAACAACGCCACCGCAAACAAGGTGGAGGCCAACACCGTGCCCAGCGCGGGTGTCAGCAGTTCATGGGCCTGGCGCAGTTCGGTGACAACCACGCCTTGCGCAAAAAATGTCGATGCGGAGAGCGTCAGGATCGCAGCGTTGATGAAAAACGCCACCGTCAACGCCACCACGGTGTCGACCAAGTTGTAGCGCATGGCCTCGGCTTTGGCATTGTTGTGACTGTGGATGCGCCGCGTTTGCACCAGCGAGGAGTGCAGATACAGGTTGTGCGGCATCACGGTGGCGCCAATGATGCCGATAGCCACCATCAGGCTGGCGCTGTCCAGACGCGGCACAAAACCTGCCGCCACGTCGGCCCAAACCGGCCGCGCCAGCAGCATCTCATACGCCAGGCAAGCGCCAATTGTCATCACCAGGGTAGCGACCAGGGCTTCAAGCTTGCGAATGCCGTAGCGCTGCAACAGGATGATCAGCATCACGTCAACCCCGGTGATCAGCGCACCCCAGGCCAGCGGGATGCCAAACAGCAGGTTGAGCGCAATCGCGCTGCCCAGCAACTCAGCCAGGTTACAGGCCACGATGGCGGTTTCAC
>JAYUQJ010000569.1:0-2568 GCA_043756825.1 Betaproteobacteria bacterium
CCCGGTCAGCCTGGGGTCAGCGGCTGCGTCGGCGGCTGAGCGCCAGCCCTGCCAGGGCCAGCGCTACCAGGCCCAGTACCGCAGGCTCGGGCGTGTGACTGGTACTGGCGGTGTTGAAGCGCAGGTTTTCAACGAAGTAATCGACATTCGGGTTGCTGGTGGAATTGAAGCGGATGCGTGACACGCTGGGCAGTGAGATCACGAGGTCGTAGACCCAGGCATATTCAGTGCCGCGCAGTGCCGCAGGAACCGCATTGGTCTGGTTCCCATTCTGGTCAAAGACGCTGATCGCAAAGGTGCTGGGGCTGGCGGCATAACTCAGTGTCATCGAGTTCAGGGTGAAGCCCGAGATCACGTTGATGTCGAGGACCGAGCCGTAGACGGCCAGAAAGCTCGGGCTCGATGGGTTTGCCGCGGTCCCGGGCCGGCCCGGCCGCATCACGCCATTGGGGTCGCCGGCAGGCGCGTCGGATTCGTTGCGCACCACCTTGTTGGCGCCCGCGAACGACAGGCCGAAGCTGGCGTACTGGTTGCTGATCTCATCGCCCAGGGCAATGCCTGATTCGTCGAAGTCGATCGTGACCGGGGCGGCCTGGGCGGCGCCGCCCATCAGTCCCGCAGTGAGCAAGGCGAGGCCGAGCGATTTGAAGGGCATGGACATGATTTTTTTTACCGGCTGGGGCAACGGAAAACGGGGCCGCCAAACTGATAAAAGCTCATGGCGGTCGAATTTAGACAGACTGTACCGAAGGCCCGTAAGCGGTAACAGTTCACGAGGCCCTTCGTTCAGGGGGGGTAAGCCAGCAAAGTCAGCGCCAAGCCCCTTGAATGGTGGGTCAATTCCGGCTATTAGACTGCGGCTGTGGAAACCAAATGGCTCGAGGACTTTGTCAGTCTGGCTGAAACCCGCAGCTTTTCGCGGTCGGCACAGTTGCGCCACGTTACACAACCGGCGTTTTCGCGCCGGATACAGGCGCTCGAGGCCTGGGCCGGGGTGGACTTGGTGGACCGCTCGTCCTATCCCACCCGGCTGACACCGGCCGGCGAAACACTGCATGCGCAGGCGCTGGAAATCCTGGTAGCGCTGCAGTCGGCCCGCAACCTGATGCGCGCGCACCGCGCCAGCGGCCAGGACGTGATCGAGTTCGCCATTCCCCACACGCTGGCGTTCACGTTCTTCCCGCATTGGTTGATGGCTTTGCGCAGCCGCTTTGTCGAGGTCAAGACCCGTCTGATCGCGTTGAATGTGCATGACGCCGTGCTGCGCCTGACCGAAGGAGGCTGCGACCTGCTGATCGCCTACCACCACGCGTCACAGCCGCTGCAGCTCAGCCCGGACCGCTATGAGATGTTGTCGCTGGGCCGGGAGATTCTGGCGGCCTATGCCAAGGCGGACAGCGAAGGCAGGCCCTTGTTCCGGCTGGGGCCCGGACCAACGCCGGTGCCGCTGCTGGCCTATGCCGCCGGGGCCTACATGAGCCACATGGTCGAGCAGATCGTGCGCCAGATGCCCGAGGCGCCGGCGCTGGAGACCACCTACGAAACCGACATGGCCGAGGGCCTGAAGGCGATGGCCCTGGAGGGCCACGGCCTGGCCTTTCTGCCGGCAAGCTCAGTGCGGCAGGAGTTGCGCAGCGGGCGGCTGGTGGCTGCGGCGCCGCCTGGCGTGGGCGAGCTGACGATGGAGGTGCGCATCTACCGCGAGCGTCCGGCCGGTGCCCGGCACGCCAAGGCAGCGGCGCAGTCGCTCTGGGATTTCTTGCGCGAGGGCGCCACGGCCTGAGCCTGCGCGCTGCGCGCGGGCCTCAGTGGCCCAGGATCTTCGACAGAAAGTCCTTGGTGCGGTCGCTCTGGGGATTGTCAAAGAAGGCGTGCGGCTCGTTCTGCTCGACGATCTGTCCCTGGTCCATGAAGATCACCCGGTTGGCCACCGCCTTGGCAAAGCCCATCTCGTGGGTGACGCACAGCATGGTGATGCCGCCCTCGGCCAGCTCGATCATCACGTCGAGCACCTCCTTGATCATTTCGGGGTCGAGCGCCGAGGTCGGCTCGTCGAACAGCATGATCTTGGGTGTCAGGCACAGCGCGCGAGCGATCGCCACCCGCTGCTGCTGGCCGCCCGACAACTGCAGCGGGTATTTGCCGGCCTGCTCGGCAATGCGCACCCGGTTGAGCTGGACCATGGCGCGCTCGTCAGCCTCGCGATTGGGCATCTTGCCCACCCACATCGGCGCCAGCGTCAGGTTCTCCAGCACGGTCAGGTGGGGAAACAGGTTGAACTGCTGGAACACCATGCCGACTTGCTTGCGGATGGCTTCGATCACCTTGACATCGTCGCTGAGTTCGACGCCATCGACCCGCAGGGTGCCCTGCTGGTGCTCCTCCAGCCGGTTGATGCAGCGGATCAAGGTGGATTTGCCGGAGCCCGACGGACCGCAGATGACGATGCGCTCACCCTTGCCGACGCTCAAGTCGATGTCGCGCAGCACATGGAAATTGTTGCCGTACCACTTGTTGACCTTCTCGAAGGTGATGATTGCTTCAGGCATGTTGTGTTTTTCTCGTGGG
>JAYUQJ010000570.1:0-2567 GCA_043756825.1 Betaproteobacteria bacterium
GTTTTCTCGGGCGGCACCAACCAGCGCCCCGATCTGATGCGCAAGCTGTTCGATGAGTACCAGAAGGCCAACCCCGGCGTCACCATCGACATCGAGACCGGCGGCGCCACCAGCGAGCTGCAGCGCCAGTACCTGAGCACCGTGCTCAACGCCAAGGACAGTGCGATCGACATCTACATGATCGACATCGTCAACCCGGCGCAGTACTTCGGCGCGGGCTGGCTGGAGCCGCTCAACGCCTACATCGGCGAGCCGGCAGTGGCCATGAAGCCCTACCTGCCGGTGTACGCGTCCAGCAATGTGGTGGACGGCAAGATCGCTGCGATGCCGGCCTTTGCCGACGCGATGTTCATGTACTACCGCAAGGATCTGCTGGCCAAGCATGGCGTGGCCGAGCCCAAGACCTGGGACGAGCTCACCGCTGCGGCCAAGAAGGTGATGGCTGCCGAGGGCAACCCCAATCTGCAGGGCCTGTCGATCCAGGGCGCGCCGATCGAAGGCGCGGTCTGCACCTTCTTGCTGCCCTACTGGGGCCAGAACAAGGATTTCAATGATGCCGGCGGCAAGATGACGCTGGACAAGGGCGCTGCGGTGAAGGGCCTGAACCAGTGGCTGGGCATGGTGGACGCCGGTGTGATCAAGAAGAACGTGGCCGAGGTCAAGACCCCCGACACGGTGAATGAGTTCAAGGCCGGCCAGGTGCTGTTCGCGATCAACTGGGGCTTTGCCTGGGACCGCTTCAAGGACGACAAGGATTCGACCGTGCAGGGCAAGGTGGGCGTGATGCCGCTGCCGGCGATGGCCGGCGGCCGCAGCGCCACCTGCGTGGGCGGCTGGCAGTGGGCAGTGAGCGCCTTCAGCAAGAGCAAGGCCGAGTCGGCCAAGCTGGTGAAGTACCTGGCTGCGCCCGAGGCCAGCAAGTTCCTGGCCATGGAAGGCTCCTTGCTGCCCACCTACCAGAGCGTCTACACCGATGCCGACGTGGCCCGGCAGGTGCCCTGGTTCAAGGACGCCGCCAATGTGGTGATCGCCGGCAAGAGCCGGCCGATGAGCAAGGAATATGGCCAGGTCAGTGACGTGATCCGCACCACCACCAGCGCGGTGCTGGCGCGCACCAAATCGGCCACCGAGGGCGTGGACGAGATCGAAGGCAAGCTGCGCCGCGTGATGCGCTGAATTGACGCCGGCACCGCCCCAGCAGCAGCCCGCCCATGGCCCAGCCCCGCTTGATGGACCGCCTGCGCGACCCCAGCGAGCGCCTGCTGGGCCTGATGCTGCTGACGCCGGCATTCCTGTTGCTGGCGATGATCGTCGTCTACCCGATCGGCAAGCTGATCTTCAACAGCTTCTTCGACCTGCGCCTGTCGGGCGGGGGTGGCGGCTTGAAGTTCGTCGGCTGGGAGAACTATGCGATGGTGCTGGAGGACAAGGCCTTCTGGAACGCCACCAAGAACACCGTGCTGATCACCCTGATCACCGTGCCCGGTGCCCTGGTGGTGGGCCTGGGGCTGGCGCTGCTGGCCAACCTGCCGTTCCGCCGGCAATGGCCGGTGCGGCTGGCGCTGCTGCTGCCCTGGGCACTGCCGCTGTCCTTTGTCGGCCTGATATTCGCCTGGTTCTTCCACACCGAGTACGGCGTGGTCAATGACGTGGTGCGTCGCCTGGGCCTGCAGGCCGGGCCCGACGCCACGATGTGGCTGCTGCGGCCCAACTGGGCCTTTGCCGCGATCTGCGTGGCGATCGTCTGGAAGACCAGCAGCTTCATGGCGTTGATCCTGCTGGCCGGGTTGCAGATGATCCCGCGGTCGCTCTACGAGGCCGCCGAGGTGGACGGCGCATCAAAGCTGCAGCAGTTCTGGCAGATCACCGTGCCGATGCTGATGCCGTCGATCATCGTCGCGCTGATTTTCCGCACCATCACCGCGCTGCAGACCTTCGACATCCCCTACACCATGACCAAGGGCGGCCCGGGCGATGCCACCGAGACCCTGGCGATGCTGATCCACAAGACCACCATCGAGTACCTGGACGTGGGCTACGGCTCTACGCTGGCGGTGTTCATGTTCATCCTGTCACTGTGCGTCACTGCGGTGTACTTGCGCCGCATCGGCAGGAACGCGGACTGACATGACCCAAGCCGGCCTGGGGTTCCCGCTGTCGCCGCGCGGCCTGCGCATGATCGCTGCCGGCCTGGTGGTGATTAACGGCTTCTTCCCGGCTGTCTGGATCCTGCTCACATCGCTGAAGACCGAGTCCGAGCTGGTCAGCAAGCCCATCACCTGGCTGCCGCGCAATCCCACTTTGCAGAACTATGTGCAGGCCTTCACCGACCAGCCGCTGCTGCACTACATGGCCAACAGCGTGATCGTCGCGCTGCTGGCCACGCTGTGCTCGCTGGTCGTGGCGGCGGGCGCGGCCTATGCCATCGCGCGCCTCAACCTCAAGCGCCGGCAACTGATCCTGACCTGTATCGTCGCCAGCAGCATGTTCCCGCTGGTCACGCTGCTGGTGCCGATCTTCGAGACCATGCGGGCGCTGAACCTGCTCAACACCTACACCGCGCTGGT
>JAYUQJ010000571.1:0-6721 GCA_043756825.1 Betaproteobacteria bacterium
GCCGCTGCCGCTGCCGCTGCCGCTGCCGCTGCCGCTGCATCTGCCACTGCGGCTGCGCTGGCCTCGGTCATGCCCGCCTGATCCTTTACCCGACCCTAACGCCCGCGCCATGACCTTCAAGATCTCCGTCCAGCCTGCGGGCCTGCAGTTCGATGTGCAGCGCGACGAGCCGATGTTGGCGGCGGCCATCCGCCAGGGCGTGGGCCTGCCCTATGGATGCCGTGACGGCGCCTGTGGCTCCTGCAAGAGCCGCTTGTTGCAGGGGCGGGTGATCCACGGCGCGCACCAGCTCAAGGCGCTGAGCCCGGAGGAGGAGGAAAAAGGCTGGATCCTGACCTGCTGTGCCACGCCCCAGACCGATTGCGTGCTGGAGGCCCGCAGCGTGCCGGGCGCAGGCGAGTTCCCGGTGCTGAAAATGCCCACCCGCCTGTTGTCCCTGCACCGGCCCGCCGCGGACGTGGCGCTGCTGCGCCTGCAACTGCCGGCCAACCAGCGTTTTCGATACTACGCCGGCCAGTATGTGGAGTTCATCCTGGCCGGCGGCGTGCGGCGCAGCTACTCGATGGCCAATGCGCCCACGCGCAGCGGCCAACCGCCAGCCATCGAGTTGCATATCCGCCACCTGCCCGGCGGCCTGTTCACCGACCAGGTCTTCAGCAGCCTCAAGGAGCGCGACATCCTGCGCCTGGAGGGCCCCTTCGGCAGCTTCTTCCTGCGCGAATCGGCCAAACCCATGATCCTGCTGGCATCGGGCACGGGCCTGGCGCCGGTCAAGGCCCTGGTCGAACAGCTGCAAGACACCGGCCAGCAGCGCCCGGCGGTGCTGTACTGGGGCTGCCGCAGCCGCAACGACCTCTACCTGCAGGCCTGGGCCGTGCAGGCGGCCGCCGAGAACCCGTGGCTGCGCTACGTGCCGGTGCTGTCCGAGCCCCGGCACGACGATGCCTGGGCCGGCCGAACCGGCTGGGTGCACCAGGCCGTGATGGCCGACTGGCCCGATCTGTCAGGCCACCAGGTCTATGCCTGCGGCGCACCGGCCATGGTGGATGCGGCCCAGCGCGACCTGGTGGCGCTGTGCGGCCTGCCGGCCGATGAATTCCTGGCGGATGCCTTCACGTCCGAGGCCGACAAGCACGGCGCGGCCAGCCCTGCGGCCGTTCGCCCTTGAGCGGCACCGCCGCCAGGCTGCCCGGAACCCCATGCCATCGACCCGTCGCCCCTTCCTGTTGTCTGCCTTGCTGTCGTGCCTGCCGCTGGCGGGCCTGCCCGGCGCCGTGTCGGCCCAGCCCGCACGCCCGCTGCGCCTGGTGGTGCCTTACCCGCCCGGTGGTCCGCTCGACACCGTGGCACGCCTGCTGGCTGCGGGCGTCAAGGACAGCCTGGGCAGCGTGGTGGTGGACAACAAGCCCGGCGCCGGCGGCAACCTCGGCGCCGACCTGGTCGCCAAGGCCGCGCCGGACGGCCTGACGATCGTGATGGGGGCGGTGGCCACCCACGCCATCAACCCCTGGCTGTTCGCCCGCCTGCCCTACGACCCGTTGCGCGATTTCACGCCCATCACCCGGGTGGCGCAAGTACCCAATGTGCTGGTGCTGAACACCGAGACCGCCCAGCGGCTGGGCATCCAGAGCGTGCGCGACCTGGTGCTCTACGCCCGCCGCCACCCGGGCCGGCTGAACTACGGCTCGGGCGGCAACGGCAGTGCCGGCCACCTGGCCGGCGAGATGTTCAAGGCCCGGGCCGGCGTTTTCATGGTGCATATCCCCTACGCCGGCGGCAACCCGGCCCAGCTCGGCCTGCTGTCGGGCCAGGTGGACCTGAACTTCGACAACCTGGCCAGTGCCGCCGCCAATATCCGCGCCGGCAAGTTGAAGGCCCTGGCGGTGACCAGCGCGATCCGGTCCAGCGCGATGCCCGACCTGCCCACGCTGGCCGAGGCGGGCCGCGAGGTCGGCCTGGGCGGCTTTGATATCGACACCTGGTTCGGCCTGTTCGGCCCGGCCGGCCTGCCGCCCGAGGTGCTGGCGCGCTTGAACACGGCCTTTGTCAACGCCCTGGCCTTGCCTGACACCAAGGCCCGGATGGCCCTGCTGATGGCCGAACCCGCACCCAGCACACCCGAGCAGTTCGCGGCCTTCGTCAAGGCCGAACTGGCCAAATACGGGCCGGTGGTCAGGGCCTCGGGGGCCAGGGTGGACTGAATTTGCGCCGTCTCCCCCAAGGCCGGGGATGGGCAAACGCAGCGCGGCCGCCGACACTGCGCCGATGAAAAGGCCTCACGCCCGCCGCGCCGCCCACGGCTTCACGCTGATCGAACAACTGGCCGTGGTCGTCGGCATCGGGGCCACGTCGGCTGTGGCCCTGCCGCAGCTGGCCGGCCTGCGGGCCCAGACCGACAGCGCCGTGCTCGCCGGCCTGGCCGGTGCCGCCGGCTCGGGCATGGTGTTGAACCAGGCTGCTTGCCTGGTCACCGACCAGCGCGCGGCCGAGGGCCGCTGCACGGCGGTTTCCGATTGCGCCGACGCGGCCCGGCTGCTGATGGCCGACCTGCCGGCGGGCTACCGCATCGAGGCCCAGGCCATCGCACCCCAGGGCGGCCGCGCCAACGGCGTGATCGCAAGCTGCCGCATGGTGCAGGTGGACAGCGGCGCCAGCGCGCCCTTCACCGGCTTGTCAGCGGCCCAGTAAGCCAGGGCACGGGCCGCGCGGCTCAGCGCGGCTGCATCTGCTGCAGCTCAGCGGGCGTGTTGGCATTGAAGAAGGCGTCGGTCTCGTCGAACACCACGGTCGCGCAGCGGTGCTGGCCGGTCCATTTGTCGATCTTGCGCTGGCCGGCGTGGGTAAAGGCCACCAGGCTTTCAAGCAGATCGGCCTGCATCAGGCAGAACACCGGCTGGGCCTGCAGCCGGCCGTCCTCCAAGGTGGCAGCGATCGCAATTTCAGCGCCCTCGGCCTCCAGCGCGGCGGCCAGCCGGGCCACCAGGTCGGTGGGGAAGTTGGGCGTGTCGCAGGGCACCGTCACCAGGTAGGGCGTCTCGCAATGCTCCAGCCCGGCCAGGAAGCCGGCCAGCGGGCCAGGAAAATCCAGCTGCGCATCGGGCCATACCGGCACGCCCATCGAATCGTAGGCACCCAGGTTGCGGTTGGCGTTGATCATCAGCGCGCCCACCTGCGGGCCCAGTCGCAGCAGCGCATGCATCGCCAGCGGCATGCCCAGATGATTCTGCAGGCCCTTGTCAACCCCGCCCATGCGGCTGCCCCGGCCGCCGGCCAGCACCAGGCCGGTGATCTCATCGATGCCGATGGCCATGGTTCAGGACTCCAGCAGGTCGAAGCCCTGGGCCTCGACCTGCACAAAGGCACGCGTCATCGTGGCCACGGCGCGCCACAGATCGGCCCGCGGATGCGCCTCGACCGCATCGCACAACTTGTCGACCCAGGGCTGCAGGTGGGCGCGGAAGAAGCGCCGCTGCTGCTCCAGATTGCACAGCGCCACGTCGTCGCCGGCGATCAGCCAGCGCATCACCTCGAATTCGAAGGCGATGTGGTCCTCGGTCTCCAGACCGTCGGCCTGCCGCGTCAGGCCCAGCCGGGCCAGGTCTGTGCGCAGGCTGGCCAAAGGCTGCTCATTGAGGAATCCGGTGAGGTAGAAAGACCCGTAGGCAAACACCTCGGGCCGACCCACCGCATAGAACAAGGCCTCGTGCTCGGCCGCTGCCGCGCCGACCGTGGTGGCACGCATCGCCGCTACCAGGCTGCCCCAGGGCGCCTCCAGGTGCCCGCCGGGCTGGGGCGCCTGGGTCACCGCCACCCGGAACTGGGTCAGCAGCGCGGCGTCGGGCGGCGCCAGCCACAGGCCGGCGAGCAGGCCGTAGAGCTCGGCCCGGGCCAGTTCTTCGGGGCTGTCGGCTGCAGCCAGGGGCAGATCGTCGGGGGAGATCGGGGGCATGGTCGGCGGCATCACAGGTCGGTGATGCGGGTTTCGTTCGGGTTGGTGTGGATGTCGATCACCCGGCAATCGCCGCACATCTTCAGGCGGTCCGCCGCCTTGCCCTGGAACGCGGCATGGCCGGACAACTTGCTGAGCATGGCCTCGATCGCCATCAGCGTGCCGAAAGGCTTGGCGCAGCGGATGCAGGCATAGGGCGCCACCTCGTGCAGCACCCGGGCGGCCTTGCGTGCCTTGCCTTCATCGGCCAGCCACAGCCGGGGGGCCAGGGTGATCGCGGCCTCGGGGCAGGTGGTGGCGCACAGGCCGCACTGGACGCAGTTCTTCTCGATGAAGCGCAGCTGCGGGGCGTCGGGGTTGTCGGCCAGCGCGGCCTCGGGGCAGGCGCCCACGCAGCTCAGACACATCGTGCACCTGGCGGTGTCGATCTGCAGGCTGCCAAAGGGTGCCCCGGCGGCCGGCAAGGGGATCAGCTCGGCCTTGACCGGGGCGGCGCCCAGCAGATGGTCGATCGCCAGCTCCAGTGTGCCGCGCTTGTCGGCCTGGGCGGCAAAGACCGCCGCCCGCGCCACGCCCTGGGCCGCCGGGGCGCGCAGCGCAGCGTCCAGGGCCGGCAGATCGCGCGCATCGCGGGCGCTGAACAACTGAAAGTGCGTCCCGGCAAAGCCCAGGCCCTGCAGGATGGCTTCGGCCACCGCCATCTGCTCGGCCAGGGCCTGGCGGTACTCGGGCGCCTCTTCGTCGGTGAGCAGCACCCAGACCTGGCTGGCACCCTGGGCGATGGCCGCAAGCCACAGGTCGATGCCCACGCTGGCGGTATGCCACAGCGCCACCGGCAGCACCCGCGCCGGCACGCCGTGGATGCCGCCTGTGCGCCGGCCCGCCCGGGCGGCGCGGCCCAGGTCGTCGATCAGGCGGCTGCCGGCCTGCTGGCTGTGCAGCAGCAGGGCGGCGTCGCGGCCGCCGGCCTTGGCATAGGCGGTCAACATCGTGCGCAGGCGCTGGCCCTGCTCAACCGGGCCGGGGTAGGCATAGCCCATCGCGCCACTCGGGCAGACGGTGCTGCAGGCGCCGCAGCCCACGCAAAGATAAGGGTTGACGACCACGCCGCCGCCCTGCCCTTGCGGCCCGGCCGCCAGGGCCTGGCCGGGCATCGCCCCCCGGCTCTTGCCTTGCAGCTTGCCCTTGAGCGACGCATCGCTGCGGATGGCCCGGGCCGAGCAGACATCGATGCAGGCGGTGCAGCCTATCTGCTGGTTGCGGCTGTGCGCGCACAGTTTGGCCTGGTAGTTGAAGAAGCGCGGCTTCTCGAACTCACCGACCAGGCCGCGCAACGCCAGCACGGCGGTCATCAGCCGGGCCTCGTCCCGGCCGGTGTGGAAATAACCCTGCGGCGGCTGGTGCTGGCCGAAGGCGGGCTGGTCGCGCAGGTCCAGCACCAGGTCGAAGGTCTCGTCGACGCTGACCGGGTCGCGCTGAAAATCGATCGCGCCAGCAGCCTCGCAGACCCGCACGCAAGCGCGGTGGCTCTTGCAGGCGGCCAGGTCGACCTGGTAGCTGAAGTCGATCGCGCCCTCGGGGCAGGCGTCGATGCAGGCATTGCAGCGGGTGCAGACCTCCAGGTCGATCGGGTTGCCGGACGACCACTGCGCGTTGAACTCGCCCAGCCAGCCGCTGAGTTGGGTCAATTGGCCGGTGTGCACCGCATGGCGGTGGGCCTGGCCCAGCGCACCGCCCGGGCGGTCGACCAACAGGCTGATGTCCAGCACATCGGCCAGCAGCGCGGCCGCGCGCTCGGCCGCGTCGGCACCGCCGATCACCAGGCAACGGCCGGCCGAGCGGTAGCTGACGATGGACACCGGCTCGGGGTCGGGCCGCTGCGCGGCGGCGATCAACGCCGCCAGCTTGGGCGCGGCCTGGGCCGCGTCGCGCGACCAGCCTGCAGTCTCGCGCAGATTGAAAAAACGGATCGGCCTCACGCTGGTGGGCGCGGCGCCTTCGGTCTGCTCGTTCAGCTCGACAAACAGCCGGCTCTCCTGGGTGCAAGCCACGAGCAAGGGCTCGGCTTGCCGGCCGGTGGCCAGCGCGGCCTGCTGGAACGACGCCGCCTCGCGCCGGCAGAGCAGGCTGTGCGGCGCGTCCAGCCCTTCAGTGCTGGCGCCCGGGGTCTGGGCCAGGGCCTTGATCAGGGCCGGCCGGTCCAGCGGCATCGAGCGGTTGCAATCGCAGATCAGCGTCTTCATCGGAGGGGGGTGTGGGCAGGGCTGCGGGGTCGCCGGCCACGGGGCCGGTGACGGTTGCGGGGGTGGCGGCTGGCTCGACCGCCGGCTTGGGCTCGTCGGTGAACAGGCCCAGGAACTGCGACTGCGCCATCTGGCGCAGCATGCCGGCGGGCAGGGGATCGGGTTGGCCGTAATCGTCGATGTAGGTATCGAGCCGGTCCATCACATTGAAGTGGGGGTCGGTGAACAGCTTCTTCAGCGCTGCGTTCTTCACGCCGGTGTCGACACCCGGCGCCACAAAGCGGCTGAAATCGGACTGGTGGTCCAGCAGCGCCACATCGGCCAGGGTGGGAGGCGGCGGGGCCGGTGCGGCAGCCGCCTCGGGGGCCGTGTCGTCAGCCACCCCTGCCGCGCCAGTGGACCGGGCCTCGACCATCGGCAGCACCAAAACCGTGGCGGGCGCCTGGACAGGCAGGGCCTCTGGCACAGCGGGCGGCGCAATCCCCTGGCGCACCAGTACCTTGCGGCGCGACCAGCGCGACAGGAAGCC
>JAYUQJ010000572.1:0-2544 GCA_043756825.1 Betaproteobacteria bacterium
GCCGGTGATGATGGACACCCGCTCCTTGTCGATCAGCTTCTCGACGATCTGGTTGGCCACGTCGGGCTTGAGCTGGCTGTCCTCGCGCAGCACCTGCACGGGCACGCCGCCGAGCTTGCCACCGTTGCGCTCGACCACCAGCATCAGCGCGTCGTACTGGTCCTGCCCGAGCGGGCCTTGGGGGCCCGACAGCTCGGCCATGAAGCCGATCTTGACCTGGGCCTGGGCGGGGGTGAGCGCCAACGCGGCGGTGGCCAGCGTGGCGGCCCAACCGATGTGCTTGAGGTTCATGGGGGATCTCCTGAAATTGCGGCACCAGCGCCTGCGGCCACCGGATCCGGCGCCGGCCTGCAATGGCGCCTGAAACGGCCGACAGGCTATCACGCCCCCCTGCTGCAGTGCCCTGGGATGCACCCGATGGCAGGGCGGTGCATTCAGCCGGCGGCTTGCTGAATACAGGGCGTTTTTGCGCTTGAGCCGCGGTCCGGCTTGCGCTTCAATGCGGGGCATAGTGATGCCCCTGCCCCCTGTGGACGCGCTGCTGCGGCGCGAGGACGCGCGCCTGCTGCGCGGCGCCGGGGCCTTTGTGGGCGATCTGCGGCCACCCGGCTTGCTGCATGCCGCGTTTGTGCGCAGCGCCCATGCCCACGGGCGGGTGCGGGCGTTGCAGGCCGACGCGGCGCGCGCACTGCCCGGTGTGGTGGCGCTGTTTACCGAGGCCGACCTGCCCGGGCTGGCGATGCCGCCGGTGAATGCGCTGAGCCAGCCGCTGGCCCTGCCGGTCGGCAGCTTGCTGGGCGATGGCTGGGCTGCGCGCCGGCCGCCATCGAGGTGCTGCATGGCGACACCCGCAGCTGCCCGCCCGGCATCGGCGCGCTGGCCAGCCGCAGCACCGCGATCGGCGGCAGCGCGGTGCTGCGCGCTGCGCAGGCGCTGCGCCAGCGGCTGGACGCAGGTGCCGCGCGGCCTTGCGAGGTGGCCACCCTGCACCAGGCCGAGCACGAGGCCTGGGCCGCCGGCTGCGTGATGGTGGCGCTGCAGATCGAGGCCGAGACCGGCGCGCTGACGGTGCTCGACCTGGCCTGGATAGACGATGCCGGCAGCGTGGTGCATCCGGCGCTGGTCCGCGGCCAATTGCTGGGCGGCCTGGCCCAGGGCCTGGGCCAGGCGCTGATGGAGCGCATCGTCTACGACGACCAGGGCCAGCTGCTGACCGGCTCGCTGATGGACTATGCGCTGCCGCGCGCGGCCGACCTGCCGCCGGTGCGCCTGGCCGGCCACCACACCCCGAGCGTGGCCAACCCGCTGGGCGCCAAGGGCGTCGGAGAGGCCGGCTGCATCGGCGTGCCGGCGGCGCTCTTGAACGCGGTCGATGATGCGCTGGCGCCGCTGGGCCGGCGCGCGCCCGACTTTCCCCTCAGCGCCGAGCGCCTGTGGCGCGTGCTGCAGGGTTGACACCTTCTTCAATGCCAAGGCAGGCCATGGACTACACCCGTCACGACGCCCAGGCCTACGCCAGGGCCCACTTCACCGGCGTCTGGGCCGCCACGCTGACCCCGTTTGCGGCCGATGGCAGCGTCGACGAGGCCGGCTTCGAGGCCAATATTCACCACTGGACCCGGGCACTCAAGATCGCCGGCCTGTTCGTCAGCGGCAAGCAGGGCGAGTTCTTCTCGATGTCGGTGGCCGAGCGCAAGCGCAGCTTCGAGATCGCGGTGGCGGGCGCGCGCGGCCAGGCCCGCACGGTGATGAGCTGCTCTGACACCAACCTCGACGTGGTGATCGACCTGGCCCGCCACGCCACCCGGATCGGCGCCGACTGGATCGTGGTGCACAGCCCGGTGCTGCACTTCGGCGCCCACACCGACGAGACGGTCTACGAGTACTACCGCCATCTGAGCCAGACCCTGGACATCGGCATCGCGATGTGGAACCACCCCGACTGCGGCTACCTGATGAGCCCGCAGCTGTGCGCCCGCATCGCCGAGCTGCCCACTATCGTGGCCATCAAGTACAGCGTGCCGCGGCCGATGTACAGCGAGCTGTCCCGGCGGGTCGGCGACCGCATCCAGGTCAGCACCGCCAGCGAGGAGGAGTGGCTGGACAATATCCTCGAGCTGGGTTGGCGCCTCTACCTGTGCAGCACCCCGCCGATGCTGCTGCAGACCCCGGTGGACCACCGCATCCACGACTACACGCAAATGGCCTTTGCCGGCGACGCAGCCGGCGCGCGGCGGCTGCGCGACAGCCTGCAGCCGGCGCGCGACGCCTTCCAGGCCAGCCGGCCTGCCGGCAAGCCGCAGGCCCACAACAAGGTCTGGCAGGCGCTGCTGGGCCAGGTGGGCGGCCCGGTCCGGCGCCCGCTGCTGCAGCTGACCGACGCCGAACGCGCCGTGGTCGCCGAGCAGTTCGCGCGCAGCGGCCTGCGCCTGACCTAAGCGTTGAGATGAGCGTCCACACGATCATGCTGCAGGTCAACGGCCAGCCGCGCAGCCTGGCCGGCCTGCCCGCCGGCACGCTGCTGGTGGACCTGCTGCGCGATCA
>JAYUQJ010000573.1:0-2539 GCA_043756825.1 Betaproteobacteria bacterium
TTGCCCCATAGCTATAGCTATGGGGCTGCAAATCCGACAAAAACTGTCCTCGCTGGGGCCAAACTTCGCTTCGACGCCCCAAGTCCGACAGGCTCCTAGGTAAAGGTTCGAATCAGTGACAAATTGACACTTCCTGGAAAGATTAACACGCATGGGGCTCAGCCGGTGGTGCGCTGATGGGCTGGGCAGGCGCAGCTGGCGCAAACCCGTGAATTGCTGCGCGGGCCAAGGATGGCATCATCGGTCGCTTGTGCCGCCCTTTTCCGCCGCCGGCCGGCGCGGACCTGTTGCCCATGGACACCCTCACCAATGCCCTGCTGCTAGACGCCGGATCGCCGCTGTCTCTGCCCGCTTTCGAGCGCATCGCTGCGGCTGACTTCGAGCCCGCGCTGCTGCGTGCGATGCAGTTGCACCGCGATGAGATTGCGGCGCTGGTGGGCCAGCCGGCGGCGCCGGATTTCGACAATGTGGTCGCCGCCTTTGACCGCAGCGGCGAGTTGCTGCAGCGCATCGAGGCGGTGTTGCACAACCTTGCCGCATCGGCCACCAGCCCGGCCCTGCAGGCGGTGCAGCGCCAGATGGCGGCCCCGCTGTCGGTGCACTGGACCGGGGTGATGCAGGACGCCGGCCTGTTTGCCCGGCTCGACCTGGTCTACCGCCAGCGCGACGCGGTCGGCCTGGACGCCGAGGCGCATCGCCTGGTCGAGCGCATGCACCGGGATTTCGTGCGTGCCGGGGCGATGCTGGCCCCGGCCGAACGGGCCGAGTTCTCGGCCAATGCCAGCCGGCTGGCCGAACTGGCCACCCGTTTCGGCCAGAACGTGCTGCACGACGAAGCCGCCTTTGCGCTGCCCCTGGCCGACGAGGCCGCGCTGGCCGGCTTGCCCGAATCGGTGCGCGCTGCCGCAGCCCAGGCGGCGGTCGACCGCGGCCTGGCGCAGCCCGTGATTACCCTGGGCCGCTCGCTGGTGGTGCCTTTCCTGAGCTTTTCGACCCGTCGCGATCTGCGCGAGGCGGTCTGGCGCGCCTGGGTAGGCCGGGGTGAGCAGGCCGGTGCGCATGACAACCGGCCGCTGGCGCGCGAGATGCTGGCCCTGCGCCAGCGCCAGGCGGCGCTGCTGGGCCACGCCCACTATGCCGACCACAAGTTGGCCGACACCATGGCCGGCAGCACCGATCGGGTCTGGGCCCTGCTGGACCCGGTCTGGCAGCGCGCCTTGCCGGCCTTGCAGGCCGAGCGCGAGCTGCTGCACCAGGCCATGGCGGCCGCCGGCGAGCGGCAGACGCTGCAGGCCTGGGATTGGCGTTACTGGGCCGAGCAGGTGCGCCAGCAGCATTTCGCGCTGGACGAGGCTGCCCTCAAGCCCTACTTCGCCTTGCCCCATATGGTGGCGGCGGCGTTCGAGTGCGCCGAGCGCCTGTTCGGCCTGCGCTTCGAGCGCCGCGCCGACCTGCATGCCTACCACCCGGATGTCGATGTCTACCAGGTCAGCGACGCGGGCGGACAGGCCATCGGCCTGTTCCTGCACGACAATTTTTCGCGCCCGTCCAAACGCAGCGGTGCCTGGATGAGCTCGCTGGCGGTGCAGCACCGCAATGGCGTGCAGGGCAGCGCCAGCCTGCCGGTGGTGTTGAACAACAACAACTTTGCCAAATCGGGCGCAGGCTCTCCCACCCTGCTGTCGCCCGACGATGTGCGCACCCTGTTCCACGAGTTCGGCCATGGCCTGCATGGCCTGTTGAGCGACGTGCGCTATGCCCGGCTGTCGGGCACCCATGTGCTGCGCGATTTTGTCGAATTGCCTTCGCAGCTGTTCGAGCATTGGGGCGTCGAGCGCGAGGTGCTGCGCCGCCATGCCCGCCATTGGCAGACCGGCGAGGCCCTGCCCGAGGCCTGGCTCGACCGCCTGCATGCGGCGCGGCGTTTCGGCCAGGGTTACGAGACAGTGCGCTACACGGCCAGCGCCATCGTCGACCTGGCCGTGCACCAGCATCCCGGGCCGATCGACGACATCGGGGCCTTCGAGGCGCAAATCATGGCCGACCGCGGACTGCCCGCCGATGCCGGCCTCAATCACCGGCTGGCGCACTTCCAGCACCTGTTCTCCGGCGACGGCTATGCAGCGGGCTATTACGTCTACCTGTGGGCCGAGGTGCTGGAGGCCGATGCCTGGGGCGCCTTCGACGAGGCCGGCAGCGCCTTCGACCCCGGCGTGGCGCGGCGCCTGAAGGACTGCATCTACAGCCGTGGCGACAGCGTGGAGCCCGGTGCGGCCTACCGTGCTTTCCGCGGGCGCGACCCGCAGGTAGAGCCGATGCTGCGCCAGCGCGGCCTGATCGATTGATACCCGGCGCTCGGGCTGATGCCGGCCCGAGCATCCGGTCGATGGGCTGCCGGCACGCGGTGAACTCCGGGCGCCCGGTCCCGTAGGCGGCGAAGCCCCGGGCCCATAGAGCAGCACTTCGAGGCGCTGCGGGCCTGCGCCACACCGTCGCGGCCGTGTGGCGCAGTGACCCCCCGGGGCAGATCAGGACGCCC
>JAYUQJ010000574.1:0-2525 GCA_043756825.1 Betaproteobacteria bacterium
CGCCGCCCGCCGCGCCGATCTCGTACCCGCGATGGGGCCGGTTGCTGACCCCACCCAGATCAATGCCAACAGCAGAACCAGCACGGCCGAGTCCGCCCACGCCGCCCTGCGCCACTACCTCGCCACCGCCAGCCTGCCCTGGGCGCTGGCGGGCCTGAGCGCCGAGGCCCAGCAGCAGGCGCTGCAAGGCGCGGCGCAGGCGGCGCTCGAAGCCTTGCTGGCGCAGCCGAACAACAGCACCGCTGCGCGGGCCACGATGACCGACCTGCTCGGGGCCGCGACGCTCCTGCCCGCCCGCATCGGTGCCTTGCTGCGCTGGCTGCCCCTGCTCAGCCCGGCGCAGCGGCAACGCTGGCTGGCCCACAGCCCGCGTCCGGCCGGCCTCGCCCCGGCCCTGGCCGATGCCTGGTTCGCCTTGCTGGCAAGCCCGAGCGCAGCGCTCGAATGGCTGGCGCTGTGGGTGGTGTGGCCGACGCTGCAAGGCCTGCGTGCCACCGGCTCGCCCGATGCCCTCGCCGTCGCGAGCTGGATTGCCGACTTGCCCGCCGACATCGCCGCCACCACGGTCTTCAGCCTGCCATCCGCCGTCGCCCCCGAGGACCACCTGGCTGCCGCCCTGCGGCAGGCCTTGGGCGACACATCGGCCAAGGGCTTGCCCGCCCCATCACCGCCCGGTCGCCAAGGCCTGGCCCTGGTCAAGCCCATCGCCGCCGTCCCCGACACCCAACTCGTCCCCCTGGCCGGCTTGGTGCTGCTCCACCCCTACCTGCCCCGCCTTCTCAAAGGCTGCGGGCTTGTCGATAACAAAAACCGCAGCATCGCCGACGCCGCCCTGCCTCGCGCCTGCGCCCTGCTGCACGCCTTGGCCTGTGGCGACGCGGAGGCGGCCGAGCATCAACTGCCCCTCATCAAGCTGTTGTTGGGCCGCGCACCCGACACCGCTTTGACCGGCGCGCTGCCCCGCCCTACGGCCGCCGACCGGGAAGAAATCGGCGGCCTGCTCGCCGCCGTGCGCAGCCACTGGAAGGCGCTGGGCAACACCAGCGCCGATGGCCTGCGCCTGTCTTTCTTGCAGCGGCGCGGTTTGTTGCGAAAGATTGATGGCGCATGGCAGATGCAGATGCAGGCCGAGGGCTTTGACAGGCTGCTCGACCTGCTGCCTTGGTCGATCAGCCTGGTCAAACTGCCCTGGATGCCGCTGCCGCTGATGGTCGAGTGGCACGCGCCATGAAGCGCGCCGAGTCAGCGCCCATCGATACCGCCACCCTGGAGGCGGAGCTGGAGTGGCTGGCCCAGGTGATCGAGCAGCGGCTGGCGCACTACTTTCACGCCACCGCCTCCAGCTCACCCGAACTGCCCGGCACGCTTGCGCCGCCGCCCGCCCTGACGAGCAGCGCCGACGGCGGCGGCAGTGGGAGCTACAGCGCCGCCGTCCACCATCACCGGCTCGACCCCGCCGAACGCCTGCTGATGGCCCTGGCCCTGGCCCCGCAACTGCGTCCGCAACTGCTCGACGTGCTGGCCACGCCCAACCCCGGCACGCAGCGGCCGTTCACCGAATTCGGCGCGCTGATCGGCCCCGGCGGCGCACTCTTGCCGACCGTCGAGACCGCCTGTTTTGTGCTCGCCGGCGACGACATCGCCGCCCGCCTGCGCGCCCTGCAACGGCTGGCCCCGATGCAAAGGCTGGCGCAGCATGACTTGATCCATGTCAGCCCGCCACCGGGCGAAGCGGCGGCCAGCGGCACCTTGCTTCATGGCCTGCTGCAAGCCTCGCCCAGCTTCCTCGCACAGGCCCTTCCCGGCCCGGCGCTGCCGAAGTTTGCTGACCGCAGCGCGCTGGCGACCCGCGTGACGACGGGCCTGCGCTGGGATGACCTGGTACTGCCCGCCACCACCTTGGCCCAGTTGGACGACATCGGCCTCTGGCTCACCCTCGGCCATCGCTTGCTGAATGATTGGGGCCTGGGCCGCCGCATCAGCGCGGGCCATGTGAGCCTGTTCCACGGCCCGCCAGGCACGGGCAAAACGCTGTCCGCCTGCCTGCTGGGCGAGCGCTGCGGGCGCGAAGTGCACCGGGTCGATCTGTCGCTGGTGGCCTCCAAATACATCGGCGAGACCGAGAAGAATTTGTCGCGCTTGTTCGACACCGCCGAGCGCGACGGCCATCTGCTGTTCTTTGACGAGGCCGACGCCCTGTTCGGCAAGCGCACCGGCGTCGGCGATTCGCACGACCGCTATGCCAACCAGGAGGTCAGCTACCTGCTGCAGCGCATTGAGGCCTTCAGCGGCGTGGTGGTGCTGGCATCGAACATGAAGCAGAACATCGACGATGCCTTTCTGCGCCGCTTTCAGTCGGTCATCCACTTCCCGCTGCCCAAGGCGGCCGAGCGGCTGCGGCTGTGGCGCGAGGCGATCCCGGCCGAAGTCAGCCTGGAACCCGCGCTGGACCTGGAACGGCTGGCGCAACAGTTCGAGCTGAGCGGCGGCACCATCGTCAATGTCTTGCGTTATGCCTGCCTGCG
>JAYUQJ010000575.1:0-2522 GCA_043756825.1 Betaproteobacteria bacterium
GTTTGCCGTGCCCGACGCCCTGAATATGGCCAAGTTCCACGCCGATGGTGTCGAAGCCGGCTCGCCCAGGGCATCTGGTCGCGTACTTGAGGCGTTTGGCGCCAGTCGTGCTGACGATTTCGCTGCCCGCGCCACGCCGCAACCAGCGCGATGCGCTGTTTTCCGGATCCGTGAGTTGGTTTGCCCTCTGACAGGCGCTTGCGCTTCAGCTGCTGGCCGCGAACAACTCGCCGTTCAGTCTGGCGAATGCCTTGGCCGAACGGTCATTGGCGCCCAACCCCAGGATCAGCCGGCGCCCGTGCTCGATGAGTCGGCCGGCACGGTAGATGAGCTCCTGCATCACCGTCTTGATCCGCCTGCGCTTGGCCGGGTGGCGCACCGGTGCGTCCGGCCCCAGCAGGCCGCGCTGGCCCATCAGGCGCAGGATGTCCATCGCCAGCGCTGCGAGCTGACACACCAAATAGTTGGTGTCGAACTTGCCCGAGGGCAGGCGCTCCAGATCGAGATCGGTCTTGAACTCGGAATGGAACTGCTCGTGCGTGCCGTGGTCGGCATACAGCGCCATGATCTTGTCGGCGTTGAACTGGCCCTCGAGCAGGCTGGTGGTCCAGCCCTCAAGTTCGACCTCGGGCACGATCAACTGCTGGCCGCTGCGATCAATGTCGCGCTCGACCAGCCTGAGCACGCGGCGCAGCGGTCGGCTGACGCCCTCGACCTTGATGGCCTCCTCCCACACCGTCACGCGCTTGCCCGCTCGCGGCTTGTGCCAGCGGGTGTTGGGCTCGGCGTCCAGGCGCGCCAGCAGGGCCGCACGGTCCACACTGCGCGGATTCCACTTGATCAGCCAATCGACCTGCGGCTGCCCGGCCTGGTTGCAGCCCTCGATGCTGCGCATCAGCGCGGTGGAGTCGAACCCCGAGTCCAGTCGCGCCAGGATCGGCGCCTTCGGCCCCGCTGCGCTCAGGCGCTGGGCCAGCGGGATCACCCGCTCCAGGTTGAAGTCGGTCTCGCGCGTGGAGTGCTGCACCCCAGGGCGCAGTGCCAACTCCAAGCAGAAGCCGTACGAGCCCAGGTAGGCCGCCAGCGGACAGTAGCCGTCCACACCGGCGTAGGTGCGACCCACGCCTTCCTTGGCCGTGCCACCGTTGTCCATCGCGAAGGTGTCCACGTCCAGCGGCAGCCAACCGCATGCCAGCACGCCATAGTCGGGCCGCTGGCTGCCCAGCAGCCGCTCGATCATCCCGGGCACATGCTCGAACATCGCGCCTGCCTGCGCGTCCAGGCGTTGACGCAGCGTGGGGCTCGACGGCAACAGACTGATCCCCAGCGCCTCCTTGAAGAACTTGTCGCCGCGGTAGTTCTCGACGGCGTCGAAGTCGCTCTTGCCCTGCACCAGCAGGCCCAGGTAGCTGCGAAGCACGTCGCTGTTGCTCACCCCGCATCGAACCGGCAGCACGCCATCCAGCTTGGCCCACTGCGGCGTCAGCGCCTTCAGGTAGTGGCCCACCAAGGCCAGCCCGCCCACGGGCGTCAGGTCGTAATCCAGTTGCTTGACTTCGATTCTGCGCATCACCAAATTGTCCACAAACCCTCGGCGATACGCCATCGGCGCTCACCCTGTGGGTGTGCTGCTTACCGAGGTGGGGTCACGGATTCAGGAAATCGTCTAGCATCGCTCTCAACCAGCGTCAACACTCATTCACCATAACTGGAGGAACCGCGAGATGGCACCGAAGACTATCGCTCACGCCGCAGCACTTGCCTGTCTTTTGATGATATCGCAGCCGTCCAAGGCATTTTTCTTCATTATCCCAATTCCAAATCTATCAAAGCCGCCACAACTTAACTCACTCATTGATGCGCTTGAGAAGTCGGAAGAAACGAAAGCCGTCGCATACGTTTCTGAGGACAAGATCTTTGGATCAAAGCAATGGGCTTGGGGGCACTTCTCCGGACATGTCCCGCAGCCAGAGGCCGATCGCGTAGCAATGGCGCGGTGCGTCGCCTCCCTGACAAATGCGAAAGCTCAGATCGCCGGAGGTAACTCGCTCTACAACTTCGGCACGAAAACCTGTGAACTCTATTCTTTCGCCAACAAAACTGTCTCTCCGCGAGCGGGCGAATGGAAGCCTGAATCGGTTGCCGCACCGCCAGCGATCGCTACACCGGCACAGCCTGTAAGCAGTGCCGCGCCAGTGAGTACTCCGGCCGCCACGATCCCTGCGTCTGCACCAACTGCTGCTGTCACCGAACCACCGGCAAAGCCAGCAGCAGCCGATCCTCCGCCTTTGGTTGTGTCTGAGCCTGCTTTCACCGAAGGCGCAACTGCTAAGAAGCTTCGAGAGCTAGAGTCTTTGAGAAAGCAGGGACTGATCTCTGAAGCAGAGTATCAAGAGAAGCGTAAAGCTATTCTCGCCGCGATGTAAGGTTTCTTAAGAACGCTGTATGTCCATGCGCGAGCATATTCGCCAGCGAAACCTATACCCAATGAAAAGGAGCGCGGAATGGCACTTATGAAGATA
>JAYUQJ010000576.1:0-2518 GCA_043756825.1 Betaproteobacteria bacterium
GCAGCCATGCCCAGTGGCATGGCGAGGATTTGCAACGCCGCCACAGCGGCAAATCCACGGTTTTATGTCGCGAATAGCGTTGAACACTGCACTAGGGCAAGGGGATCACGATCGAAAAGGTCGTCTGGCCGGGTTCGCTGTCGCACTCGATCAGGCCCAAGTGCTGCTGCACGAAGGTCTGCGCCAATGTGAGCCCGAGACCCGAGCCGCCCTCCCGCCCCGAGACCAGGGGAAAGAAGATGCGATCCCGGAGGTCGGCAGGCACGCCCGGTCCGTTATCTTCGATATGCAATTCCAATGCCAGGCGATAACGCTGCTTGCCAATGGTCACCTGGCGGCCGACCCGGGTGCGCAGGGTCAGCCGCGCATCGCCGGCCAGGATTCGGTCGGCCAGGGCCTGGGCGGCGTTGTGGGCGATGTTGAGCACCGCCTGGATCAGCTGCTCGCGGTCGCCCCGGAACTCGGGTATCGAGGTGTCGTAGTCACGCCTGACCGCCAGCCCGCGCGGAAACTCGGCCAGGATCAGCGCCCGCACACGCTCGCAGACCTCGTGGATGTTGACGTCGCTGACCACATGCGGCCTGCGGTGTGGCGCCAGCAGCCGGTCGACCAGGGCCTGCAGCCGGTCGGCCTCATGGATGATGACCTGGGTGTACTCGGTCAGTTCGCGGCGCCGCGCGGCGTCGAGCTCAGACAGCGCGCCGGGCCCGTGCGCGCTGGCGTCACCCAAGGCACGGCCGGGCGGCTGACCCACCTCCATCTCCAGCAGTTGCGCCGCACCGCGGATACCGCCCAGCGGGTTCTTGATCTCGTGCGCCAGATTGCGGATCAGCTCCTTGTTGGCCTGCACCTGGCCCAGCGCCCGTTCCTCGCGGTCCTGCCGGGTCTGTTGCTCGATCTCCAGCATTTCCACCAGCACCCGGTCGCCGGCGTGGTCGATCTGGGTGACGATCACATGCACCGGCAGCAACTCATGCGCTGCCAGCGGCCCGCGCCGTATCAAACCTTCAAAGCGGCCGGTGGAGACCTCGTTGCGGGTTACCGCCAGCACCGTCTCGCGCAGCAGCTGGCTGTCGGCAAACCAGTCGAACACACTGCCGCGCTGCAGGGCACGGCGCGACAGGCCGGCCACATCCTCGAAGCGGGCGTTGGCGAACAGCAAGGCACCGCTGCGCTGTACCACCGCCACCATGGTGGCCAACAGGTCAAAGGCGTCGTAGGGCGTTGCCACCGGCCTGCAGTTCAGGGGGCCAGCTTGGCCAGTTCGCGCTTGAGTGCGGCGATATCGCTTTCGCCGCGCTGGATGCCGGCCCGCATCTGAGCCACCCGGTCGAGGTAGTTCTGGTAGTTGCGCTCGTTGCCCTGCCGCTCCGGCTCGCCGTTGTTGAACTGGCGCCGCAGCGCGGCCAGCTTGTCGTCCTCGCGCCGCAATTCACCCTCGAGGATCTGGCGGGCGTCGAGGTCGCGCTGGCGTTGCGAAGCCGGCTCGATACGGCCCTCGCCCGGCCGCACCGCCGACGCACCCTGGGTCGGGCCAGCACTGGCGGCCGCTGGCCGGGGCCGAGGCGCCTGGACCACCGTGACCGGCGCGCCTTCGATCGTGCGGCAGCCGCGGTTGCGCGCCTCGTCGACGCTGATCGCATCGGTGTAGAGCACCGGCGGACCGGGGCAACGGTAGACCGTGCCCGCCTGGCCATGCGCCAGCGGGCCCCAGGCCAGGCCCGACAGGGCAATCGCCAGGGTCCAGGGCAGTCGGCAGCAGGGTGGCATCGGGCTCATCGAGGGGGTGCCAGCCGGGCGGCCGACGCAACCCGATTGTCGCCCAGCAAAAAGGGCAGCCCGGGCTGCCCTTGCAAGCTGGGCACGGCAGACCCGGCTGCCGGCCCGCAGCACCCGATCAGAGTGCGTAGTACATGTCGAACTCCACCGGATGGGTGGCCATGCGGAAGCGGGTGACCTCCTGCATCTTCAAGTCGATGTAGGCGTCGATATAGCTGTCGGTGAACACGCCGCCCTTGGTCAGGAAGGCGCGGTCGCGGTCGAGGTTTTCAAGCGCCTGGTCCAGGCTGTGGCAAACCGTGGGGATCTTCGCGTCCTCTTCGGGCGGCAGGTGGTACAGGTCCTTGGTGGCAGCCTCGCCCGGGTGGATCTTGTTCTCCACCCCGTCCAGGCCGGCCATCAGCAGAGCCGAGAAACACAGGTAAGGGTTGGACAGCGGATCCGGGAACCGCGCTTCGACGCGGCGGCCCTTGGGATTGGCAACGTACGGAATCCGGATCGATGCAGAGCGGTTGCGCGCCGAGTACGCCAGCTTGACTGGGGCTTCGAAGCCGGGCACCAGACGCTTGTAGCTGTTGGTGCCGGGGTTGGTGATGGCATTGAGCGCGCGGGCGTGCTTGATGATGCCGCCGATGTAATACAGCGCAAAGTCGCTCAGGCCGGCGTAGCCGTCGCCGGCGAACAGGTTCTTGCCGTCCTTCCAGACGCTCTGGTGCACGTGCATGCCGCTGCCGTTGTC
>JAYUQJ010000577.1:0-2514 GCA_043756825.1 Betaproteobacteria bacterium
TGCGCGACCTGTGGGCGGCGCAGAAATTCAATGTCATCCTGGTCACGCACGACCTGCGCGAATCGGTGTTCCTGGCCGACACGGTGTATGTGATGAGCAAGAGCCCCGGGCGCATGGTGGTGCGCCGCGAGATCGACCTGCCCCGGCCGCGCGACCTGGAGATCACCTACACCCCGCAATTCACCAACATCGTGCACGAGCTGCGCGGCCACATCGGCAAGGTGCGCAACAGCTTTGGCAGCGCGGCGGCGGTGGCCCCATGAGCACCGCCGCCCTGAAAGCCAGGCGCCTGGAGGCCTGGTCGCCTTGGATCCTGCTGCTCGCCACGCTGCTGCTGTGGCAGGGGGTGTGCTCGGCGCTGAATGTCAGCGAATTCATCTTCCCCAGCCCGCTGCGCATTGCCCAGCAGCTGGTGGAGTTCAAGGGCGAGATCGCCCGGCATGCCTGGCGCACCTACTGGGTGACGATGGCCGGTTTCGGCATCGCCATCGTGGTCGGGGTGCTGCTGGGCTTCCTGATCGGCAGCAGCCGGCTGGCCTATGCGGCGATCTATCCGCTGATGACCGGCTTCAACGCCCTGCCCAAGGCGGCATTCGTGCCGATCCTGGTGGTGTGGTTCGGCATCGGCGTGGGGCCGGCGGTGCTGACCGCCTTCCTGATCAGCTTTTTCCCGATCACGGTCAACATCGCCACTGGCCTGGCCACGCTGGAACCCGAGCTGGAGGACGTGCTGCGGGTGCTGGGCGCCCGGCGCTGGGACGTGCTGGTCAAGGTGGGTCTGCCGCGCTCGATGCCCTACTTCTTCGGCAGCCTGAAGGTGGCGATCACGCTGGCTTTCGTGGGCACCACGGTCAGCGAGATGACCGCCAGCAACGAGGGCATAGGCTACCTGCTGGTGAGTGCGGGCAGCAGCATGCAGATGGGCCTGGCCTTTGCCGGCCTGGTGGTGGTGGGTGCAATGGCGATGGGCATGTACGAGCTGTTCTCGGTGCTCGAGCGGCGTGTCACCGGCTGGGCCCACCGCGGCTCGCAATCGCATTGAATGCGGCATCGGGGGCCGCCTGGTGCAGCCCGCCCGCCGGCCAGGGCTGGCGCGGCCATCCTGACGGTGCAGCAGGTGCAGGCCGATATTGCTGCCGGCGCGGGCCTGGAATGCCTGCTGCTGGAGACCATCGCCTACAAGCGCTGCCAGGTGCACAACAGCCTGCGCTTCACGCTGGCACCGGGCGCGCAGATGATGGGCTGGGACATGCTGGCGCTGGGCCTGCCAGCCGCCGGCCAGCCCTTTGTCGACGGCTGCTACCGCCAGCAGCTGGCGTTGCCGGGTGTCTGGCTGGAGCAGGGCCGCATCGAGGGCCGGGACAGGCTGCTGCTGGATTCACTGCTGGGCCCGGCGGGGCATGGCGTGATGGCCGCGCTGTGGCTGGCCGAGGCGCCGGGCCAGGCCCTGGGCCGCGAGCGTAGCGAAACCCTGCTGGACCGTGCGCTCGCGCTGATCGAGGCCAGCGCGATCCCGGCCACCGCCGGCGTCAGCGCGCCGGCCGAGTCGCTGCTGGTGCTGCGTGCGCTGGGCCACCGGGTGAAGCCGGTGATGGCCCTGCAGCAGCGGGTGTGGGCGGCCTGGCGGCAGATCCACTGGGGCCTGGCGGCCAGCCCGCCGCGGGTCTGGCGTACCTGAGCCGCGGCTCAGGCAAAGTCGTAGGGGCCGCCCCGCTTCAGCGCCAGCTTGTAGGCCGGTCGCGCATGGATGCGCTCCAAGAACGCCATCAGCTTCGGCCGGCTGGCATCCAACCCGGCGCGCTGGGCGGCGGCCTCGAGCGGAAAGCTCATCATGATGTCGGCGCCGCTCAGATCGGCGCCGGCAAACCAGGCGCTGCGGCCCAGTTCGGCCTCCATGAAATCGAGCTGGCGCACGATATTGGGCATCACGAAGGACCCCAGCACCTTGGCACTGATGCCCCGCGCTACCGGCTTGACGAAGAAAGGCATCGGCGCCTTGACCACCGCGTCGAAGACCAGCTTCATCAGCAGCGGTGGCATCGCCGAGCCCTCGGCAAAGTGCAGCCAATAGCGATAGCGCAAGGCCTCGGGCGTGCCGGGGGCCGGCCGCAGGCGCCCGCCGCCATGGCGCTCGAGCAGGTACTCGACGATGGCGCCGGTCTCGGCCACCGTGACGCCGTCATCGGTGATCACCGGGCTCTTGCCCAACGGGTGCACTGCGGCCAGCTCGGGTACGATAATGGTATTCAAAAAGTTTTCGGTTAAGCTACGAGGAATCAGTTTTCTAATCTTGATTCTCTCGCTTATGACTGCACCCCTTGCGGGCGCCGATCCGTTGGATTTTGACCACGATCCAGGCGTCGTGACTGATGACCCGTACGATGATCAAGCTCCAAGTGGCTTCGACGGTTCAGGCTATTCTTATGTCGAAGCCAATCTTGGAAACCAGGCGCCTGCCAATCGGGCAGACCGCAACGCGCGCAACATCTCCTTGGTCGGCTCTTATCAAGGCGC
>JAYUQJ010000578.1:0-6582 GCA_043756825.1 Betaproteobacteria bacterium
CTGCGCGCTGGCGTCGGTTGCCAGACCGCGGTGACCGCGTCCACCACCCGCTTGGAAAACGCCAGTTCGGTGCCCGAGAACATCTCGGGCGAGTACTGCAGGGTCCAGCCGGTGCCGGGCTGCTGCGCCGCCAGGTCGCGCACCAGCGCGGCATGGCGGGTGGCCAGGTCGACGATGCCGTCCTCATCGAGGCCCAGCACCACTTTGCGCATCACCGGCGCCACCGCGTTGTACAGATGCACGATGGCTCGTGGGGCGTCCTGCAAGGCCTCGAATGTGCGTGCGATCAGGTGATCGCGCGCTTGCGTCAACACCTGGATGGTCACATCAGCCGGAATGATCTTCTGCTCAATCAGCAATCGCACGAAATCGAAATCTGCCTGCGACGCCGACGGGAACCCGACCTCGATCTCCTTGAAGCCGATCTGCACCAATGCCCGGAACAACTGCAGTTTGCGCGCCGGGTCCATCGGTTCAATCAGCGCCTGGTTGCCGTCGCGCAGGTCGACGCTGCACCAGACCGGCGGGTGGTCCAGCACCACATCGGGCCAGCGCCGGTCGGGCAAGGCCACGGGGGCAAAAGGTCGGTACTTGGCGGCAGGCTGGTCGAGCATCGGCATGGGTGATCTCCTGGGGGGTTGAGGTGCACCGCAGCGGTTTGGACGGGCCGGAAAGCAGAACGGCCCGCTGCGTTGCGCTGGCGGGCCGTTGATCCGTGAGGGGTACTGAAAAGCTCGGTACGGGTCGTGGATGTTCAGCGCGCCAGAGGCACGCCTAGTAGCAGGGCAGTACGAGACTTCATCGTTTGAAATGTAGCACGGCCGGCCATCAGCGATGCAGGCCGCGTTCGTCGGGCTCGTCGGTGGAGGTGGCGATCACACTCACCGGCGTGCCCTTCATGCGGCGGTAGATGTACATGCCGTAGCCCGACAGGCCGTACAGGATGAACAGGCCGAAAAGCATGCCCGGCACATGCAGATTGATCAGCGCAATGCCCAGCGCAATGGCCACGATCACCACGAAGGGCACCGACTTCCTCGAACCAAAATCCTTGAAGCTGTAGAAGGGCACATTGGTGACCATGGTCAAACCGGCATACAGGGTCAGGGCCCAGGTGGTCCAGACCAGCCAAGGGATGTCGCGAACGCCTTCACGGAAGCCGGCGTCGTCCATGATCCAGATGAAACCGGTGACCAGGGCCGCCGCCGCCGGGCTGGGCAGGCCCTGGAAGAAACGCTTGTCCACTACACCGATATTGGTGTTGAAGCGCGCCAGGCGCAGCGCCGCGCAGGCGCAATAGACAAAAGCGGCCGCCCAACCGGCCTTGCCCAGGCCCCTGAGCGCCCATTCATAGACGATCAGTGCCGGCGCGGCACCAAAGCTGACCATGTCCGACAGGCTGTCCATCTGCTCGCCAAACGCGCTCTGGGTGTTGGTCATGCGCGCCACCCGGCCGTCCAGGCTGTCGAGCACCATCGCGCAGAACACGCCGATGGCTGCATTGTCGAAGCGGCCATTCATCGCCATCACCACCGAATAGAAGCCTCCGAACAAGGCCGCCAGCGTGAACAGATTGGGCAGCACATAGATGCCCTTGCGGCGCGGCCGCGGTGGCATATCGTCATCCGGCGGAGACGGTTCAGGGCGCTGGGATGAGGATTCGGGCATGGGCGTCGGGCTGGATCAGGCCACCGAGGATACCCGAGGGGCCGCCCTGGCCCCCGCGAGGCCAGGCAAGAGGCCGGCAGATCGCATCCACCTGGCCCCACCGCCCGTATGCTGCAACAGCGCCCACTGTCCAGGGGAGCCCCCGATGACCGCCCACACCCCCCTCCTCAACACCCTTGCCCGGCCCGCACCGGACCAGCCATCCAAGCCGCCCGGCCAGGGCCGCCAGCCGGTGCGCTGGCCTGCGCTACTGGCCTTGCTGGTGCTGGCCAGCCTGCTGGGCGCTTGCAGCAGCCTGCCGCAAAGCAGCGCCCGTGCCGCCTCGACGGCGCTGGCCCCGCAGGACGACAGCGCGCTGGTGCGCAGTGCGCGCCAATCCTCACCCGACCCCAAGCTGTCGGGCTTCCGCTTGCTGCCCTTGGGCAGCTACTCGCTCGACGCCCGCCTGCAACTCATCGAGCGCGCCCGCCATTCGCTGGATGTGCAGTACTACGTGTGGGACAACGATGTCACTGGCCGGCTTCTGTTCAGCCGTCTGGCCGATGCGGCCCAGCGCGGGGTGCGGGTGCGCCTGCTGATCGACGACCTGCACACCGCACACACCGACGCCCTGCTGCGCTCGATGAACACGCTGCCTGGCGTGGAGGTACGCCTGTTCAATCCCTTCATGGCGGCCCGCAGCAGTGGCCTGGTCGGTCGATTTGCCGGCAATCTGCTGTCCGCGAGGCGCCTGAACCACCGCATGCACAACAAGCTGCTGGTGGCCGATGGTGCGATGGCGGTGGCTGGCGGCCGCAACATTGCCGACGATTACTTTCAGCGTGGCACGCAGCAGAACTTCGTCGATCTGGACGCGCTGATGGTGGGCCCGGTGGTTGCGGGCCTGTCGGCCACCTTCGACGAATACTGGAACAGCCCGGTCGTGTTGCCCATCGACGCCGTCGGCGCTGCTGCGGGCCCTGGCAGCAAGGCGCTGGCCGCAGAGTTTCATGCCGCCACCGCCGATGCACGCCAGGCCGGCGGGCCTGCCTTGCCCGAGGTCGATGCCCTGGGCTATGGCCCGATCCGCGACGAGTTGGACAGCGGCCGGCTGGGCCTGATCTGGGGCCGCGCACTGGTGCTGGCCGACCCGCCCGACAAGCTGGCGCGCGATGCCGACAAGGCCTGGGCCGACAGCCTGGCCTACCAGGCGCTGATGAAAATCTGGACGGCCGACCAGGAAGTCACCATCACCTCGCCCTACCTGATCCCCGGCCCGCTCGGCATTGCCGCCTTCGAGGCGCTGGGGCGCAAACGGGTCAAGGTCACGGTGCTGACCAATTCGCTGGCCGCCACCGACGAGCCGGCGGTGCACACCGGCTATGCGCGCTACCGGCCGCAGTTGATCGACGCCGGCGTCGACCTGTATGAAATGAGCCCCAGCCGCACCCAGAAAAACACCCGCCTTGGCCTGTTTGGTTCATCCCTGGGCCGGCTGCACGCCAAGACGGCGGTGGTAGACGGCGACAAGACCTTCATCGGCTCGATGAACCTCGACCCGCGCTCGCGCACCCAGAACACCGAACTCGGCGTGTTCGTCGAAAGCCCAGAGCTGGCGCGCGAGATGCTGCGCGTGATCAAGATCAGCCGCACCCAGAACGCCTACCGGGTGCGCCACAACGCCGCCCGCCAATTGCAGTGGGTGGCAGTCGATGACAGCGGCGAAACGGTGCTGGACACCGAGCCCGAGTCCTCGCTGTGGCAGCGTCTGCAGAACCTGATCATGAGCGGGGTGGTGCCCGAACAGTTGCTGTAACCAGGCGCGCCAAAAGCAAAACCGCCGGCAGGCTTGGGCCTGGCACGGCGGCCGGGTTGGCAATGGCGCACACTGCGCGCCGACGCCCGATGATCAGTTGCGCGACTTGTCGACCAGCTTGTTGGCCTTGATCCACGGCATCATCGCGCGCAGCTTCTCGCCTACCACCTCGATCTGGTGCTCTTCGGTCAGGCGGCGGCGCGAGATCAAGGTGGGCGCACCGGCCTTGTTCTCGAGGATGAAGCTCTTGGCATATTCGCCGGTCTGGATATCGGTCAACATCTGCTTCATGGCCTTCTTGGTCTCGCCCGTCACCACCTTGGGGCCCGACACGTACTCGCCATACTCGGCATTGTTCGAAATCGAGTAGTTCATGTTCGCGATGCCGCCTTCGTAGATCAGGTCGACGATCAGCTTGAGCTCGTGCAGGCACTCGAAATAGGCCATTTCGGGCGCGTAGCCGGCCTCCACCAGGGTCTCGAAACCGGCCTTGATCAACTCTACCGTGCCCCCGCACAGCACGGCCTGCTCACCGAACAGATCGGTCTCGGTCTCTTCGCGGAAGTTGGTCTCGATGATGCCGGCCTTGCCGCCACCATTGGCTGCGGCATAGCTCAGCGCCAGATCCCGCGCCTTGCCGGTCTTGTCGGCATGCACCGCGATCAGGTGCGGCACGCCGCCACCCTGGGCATAGGTGTTGCGCACCGTGTGGCCGGGGGCCTTGGGCGCCACCATCCAGACGTCGATGTCCTCGCGCGGCACGACCTGGCCGTAGTGCACATTGAAGCCATGGGCAAAGGCCAGCGAGGCACCGGCCTTCATGTTGGCGGCCACGTCCTGGTTGTAGACCGTGGCGATCTGCTCGTCGGGCAGCAGGATCATCACCACGTCGGCGGTCTTGACCGCGTCGGCGATCTCGGCCACCTTCAGGCCGGCTTTCTCGGCCTTGGACCACGAGGCGCCGCCCCTGCGCAGGCCGACGGTGACCTTGACGCCCGAGTCATTCAGGTTCTGGGCATGGGCATGGCCCTGCGAGCCGTAGCCGATGATGGTGACGTTCTTGCCCTTGATCAGGCTCAGATCGGCGTCTTTGTCGTAATAGACCTTCATGGTGTTCTCCTGGGTGTGTGTGGGGGGGGAATGGCTTGGTCTGCGGGTCAGACGCGAAGAATGCGCTCGCCGCGGCCGATGCCGCTGGCACCGGTGCGCACGGTCTCGAGGATGGCGGTTCGGTCGATCGCCTCGATGAAGGCATCGAGCTTGCCGGCATCCCCGGTCAGCTCGAGCGTGTAGCTCTTCTCGGTGACATCGATGATGCGGCCGCGAAAGATCTCGGCCATGCGCTTCATCTCCTCGCGCTCCTTGCCGACCGCGCGCACCTTGATCAGCATCAGCTCACGCTCGGTGTAGCTGCCCTCGGTCAGGTCGACGACCTTGACCACCTCGATCAGCCGGTTCAGGTGCTTGGTGATCTGTTCGATCACCTCGTCCGACCCGGTGGTGACGATGGTCATGCGCGACAGCGACGCGTCCTCGGTGGGCGCAACGGTCAGGCTCTCGATGTTGTAGCCGCGGGCGGAAAACAGCGCCACCACGCGGGACAAGGCGCCGGGCTCGTTTTCGAGCAGCACGGCAATGATGTGTCTCATGGTCGGTCCTTGAGGCGGGCCCCCCAGGCAGGTGGCGGCAACCACTTGCCCTCGGCCGCGCCCGGTTGAAATCCAGGGAAAAGCAAATGGTCCGGTCAGTGAGTCCGATCCGGCGGCGCACCACCCTGGCGCCGGCAAGCGCCCGGGCCCGCGCCGCCTTCAGCGGCTCACAGGTCCTCGGACCCCAGCAGCATCTCCGAGATGCCCTTGCCGGCCTGCACCATCGGCCAGACGTTCTCGGTGCGGTCGGTGCGCACGTCGAGGAATACGGTACGGTCCTTGAGCCGCAGCATCTCTTTGAGCGCCGGCTCCACTTCGGACGGCTTCTCGATCTTGATGCCCACATGGCCGTAGGCCTCGGCCAGCTTGACGAAATCGGGCAGCGCGTCCATATAGCTGTGCGAGTAGCGGCCACCGTAATCCAGCTGCTGCCACTGCCGCACCATGCCCAGGTAGCGGTTGTTCAGCGAGACGATCTTCACTGGCGTGTTGTACTGCTGGCAGGTCGACAGCTCCTGGATGCACATCTGGATCGAGCCTTCGCCGGTGATGCAGACCACTTCGGACTCGGGCTTGGCCAGCTTGATGCCCATCGCATACGGCAGGCCCACGCCCATGGTGCCCAGGCCACCGGAATTGATCCATCGCCGCGGCTGCTCGAAACGGTAGTACTGGGCCGCCCACATCTGGTGCTGACCCACATCGCTGGTGATATACGTGTCTATATGGCGCGTCAATTCGCACAGGGTTTCGACCACGAACTGGGGCTTGATCAGCTCGTCGCTGCCCTTGTAGGCCAGGCACTCGCGCTTGCGCCACTCATTGATCTGGCCCCACCACGGCGCCAGCGCCTGGGGGTCGGTCCTGACCTGGGACTCGCGCACATGGGCGATCATTTCCAGCAACACGTCCTTGGTGTCACCGACGATCGGGATATCGACTTTGACACGCTTGGAGATCGACGAAGGGTCGATATCGACATGGATGATCTTGCGCTCGACCGAGGCAAAGTGTTTCGGGTTGCCGATCACCCGGTCATCAAAGCGCGCGCCCACCGCCAGCAGCACATCGCAGTGCTGCATCGTCATGTTGGCTTCGTAGGTGCCGTGCATGCCCAGCATGCCCAGAAACTTGGGGTCGGACGCCGGCATCGCGCCCAGGCCCATCAGGGTGTTGGTGCAGGGAAAGCCCAGCAGGTCGGCCAGTTCACGCAACTCGTCAGAGGCATTACCCAGAATCACCCCACCGCCGGTGTAGATGTAGGGGCGTTTGGCCGCCAGCAAAAGCTGCATGGCCTTGCGGATCTGCCCGCCATGGCCCTTTTTCACCGGGTTGTACGAGCGCATCTCCACCCGCTCAGGGTAGTGGAAGGCGCAGGTCTTGAGTGACACGTCCTTGGGCACGTCCACCACCACCGGGCCGGGCCGGCCCGTGCGGGCAATGTGGAAAGCCTTCTTCATCGTCAGCGCC
>JAYUQJ010000579.1:0-6582 GCA_043756825.1 Betaproteobacteria bacterium
CCCAAGACGAAGCCGCCTACCTGGCCCACCTGCAGACGCTCTACCGCCAGGCCTGGCCGAAGGACGCCAACACCGCCCCGCACTACCCGCACGGCGAGCAGCCGCTGACCGAGTACCTGCGCGCCTGGGCCCGCATCCACCCGGCCAAGCCGGCGGTGGTGCACTACGGCCATGTGCTCAGCTATGCCGAGCTGGATGCGGCCAGTGACAGATTCGCTGCGCTGCTGGCGGCCCAAGGCATCATGCCCGGTGACCGGGTGGCCGTGTTCCTGCCCAACCTGCCGCAGTACCACATCGTGTTCTTCGGCATCCTGAAGGCGGGCGCGGTGCATGTGCCGGTCAGCCCGATGTCACGCGCCTTCGAGCTGGCGCATGAGCTGCATGACACCCAGGCGGTGCTGCTGGTGGCGCTGGACGAGTTGATGCCGGTGGTGCGCGAGGTGCGCGACGACCCCGCCCGGCCGACCGCGCTGCGCCAGGTGTTCGTCACCGGCTTTGCCGACCTGCTGCCGGCGATGGCCACCGTGCCGGTGCATGACAGCCTGCGCGGCGCGCGCATCGCCTGCCCGGATGCGATCGAACTGATGCCTGCGCTCGCGGCACAGACCGGCCCCGCAGCGTCGCACAGGCCTGGCCTGGACGACATCGCCGCGCTCAACTACACCGGCGGCACCACCGGCCTGCCCAAGGGCTGCATCCACACCCAGCGCGACATGCTCTACACCGCCGCGTCGAATTTCGGCATCGCGCTGGAACGCACCGATCACACGGTGTTCCTCAGCTTCTTCCCGCAGTTCTGGATCGCCGGCGAGAACCTGGGGATCATCTTCCCGGTGTTCTGCGGCGCCACCCTGGTGCTGCTGACGCGCTGGGACCCGGTGGCGGTGATGACGGCGGTGCAGCAATACCAGGTCACCTGCATGGCGATGCCGGTGGACGGCGCGGTCGAGCTGATGGACCACCCGCGCTTTGGTGACTTCGACCTGAGCAGCCTGCGCCAGGTGCGGGTGGTGTCCTTCGTCAAGAAGCTCAACCTCGATTACCGCCGCCGCTGGCAGCAGCTGACCGGCGGCATCCTGGCCGAGGCGGCCTGGGGCATGACCGAGACCCACACCAGCGACACCTTCACCACCGGCTTCCAGGACGGCGACCATGACCTGCATGCCCAGCCGGTATTCGTGGGCCTGCCGGTGCCGGGCACCGAGTTCAAGATCTGCGATTTCGAGACCGGCGCCCTGAAGCCACTGGGCGAGGACGGCGAGATCCGCGTGCGCACGCCGTCGCTGCTCAAGGGCTACTGGAACCGGCCTGGGGCCACGGCCGAGGCGCTGGTCGATGGCTGGTTGCGCACCGGGGACATCGGCCTGATCGATGCCAACGGCTTTCTGCACTTCCTGGGTCGCAAGAAAGAGATGCTGAAGGTCAAGGGCATGAGCGTGTTCCCGCCCGAGATCGAGGCCGTGCTGGGCCAGCACCCGGCGGTGCTGGGCTCGGGCGTGGTCGGCCGCACCGATGCGCAGCGCGGCGAGGTGCCGGTGGCCTTCGTGCAACTGAAACCGGAGGCCGACGCCGCCAGCGCGGTGCAGAGCCTCACCGAGTGGTGCGCCAGCCGCATGGCCAGCTACAAGCTGCCCGAGATCCGCCTGGTCAACAGCCTGCCGATGACCGCCACCGGCAAGGTGAAGAAGCAGGACCTGGCTGCGCTGCTGTAGGCCACACCCCGATCACACAAGAGGACGACACATGACCTGGACCCCCGAGCTCGACGAACTGGCCAGGCGCACCGCCATGGCCCACCAGATGGGCGGGGCCGACAAGGTCAAGCGCCAGCACGACGCCGGCCGGCTGACGGTGCGCGAGCGCATCACCCAGCTGCTCGATGGCGACAGCTTCCACGAGGTGGGCGCGCTCTCGGGCATCGGCGAGTACAAGCCCGATGGTTCGATCAAGGACGTGATGCCCGCCAACTGCGTGTTCGGCCGCGGCAGGATCGACGGCAAGCCGGTGGTGGTGGTGGGCGACGACTTCACCGTGCGTGGCGGCTCGGCCGACGCGTCCATCGCCGCCAAGCCGCTGATGGCCGAAGACATGGCCTGTGACTTCCGCCTGCCCATCATCCGCATCATCGAGGGCTCGGGTGGCGGCGGCTCGGTCAAGACCATCGAGACCAAGGGCGCCAGCAACCTGCCCGGCGGCATCAGTGAAAGCTCGCGCGGCTTCTTGCGCATGACCAGCAACCTGGCCGAGGTGCCGGTGGTGGGCCTGGGCCTGGGCTCGGTGGCCGGGCTGGGCGCGGCGCGGCTGGCGGCCAGCCACTTCTCGGTGATGACGCGCGATTCGGCCATGTTCGTCGCCGGCCCGCCGCTGGTGGCGCGGCTGGGCCAGGCGCTGAGCAAGCAGGACCTGGGCGGTGCCGACATCCAGACCAGGAGCGGCGCCATCGACAACATGGTCGAGACCGAGGAAGAGGCGTTTGCCCAGGCGCGGCGCTTCTTGTCCTACCTGCCGCCCTCGGTACACGGCGTGCCACCGGTGCTGCCGCGCAGCGACGACCCCGAGCGTGCCGACGAATCGCTGATGACGGCGGTGCCGCGCAACCGGCGCAGCGTCTACAAGATGCGGCCGATCATCCAGGCGGTCGTCGACCACGGCAGCTTCTTCGAGATGGGTGCCAACTTCGGCCGCAGCATCATCGCCGGCCTGGCCCGCATCGACGGCCACCCGCTGCTGCTGCTGGCCAGCGACCCCTACCACTACGGCGGCGCCTGGAGCGCCGACACCTGCCAGAAGGTGGTGCGCTTTGTCGACCTGGCCCAGACCTTCCACCTGCCGGTCGTCTACCTGATGGACTGCCCCGGCTTCATGATCGGCCTGGAGGCCGAGCGCACAGCCACCATTCGCCATGGCGTGCGGGCGATGGCGGCGATGAGCCAGACGACAATTCCCTGGTGCACGATCATCGTGCGCAACGCTTTCGGCGTGGCCGGCGCCGCGCACAAGCCCTTCAACCGGCTGAGCCTGCGTTATGCCTGGCTGTCGGCCTACTGGGGCAGCCTGCCGCTGGAAGGCGGCATCGAGGCCGCCTACCGCGCCGACATCGCAGCGGCCGACGACCCCAAGGCCGAGCTGCTGAAGATCGAGGCCCGGCTGAATGCGCTGCGCTCGCCTTTCCGCAGCGCCGAGAAGTTCTGGGTCGAGGAGATCATCGACCCGCGCCAGACCCGCAAGCAGCTGGTCGACTTCATGCACCTGGCCGAGCCGCTGCGCACGCCCGGCAAGTCCAGCTTCCCCATGCGCCCCTGAAGGAGTAAGCACCATGGCCGACACCGACATCCTGTACGACGTTTCCCAGCGTATCGCCACCGTCACGCTGAACCGGCCCGACCGGCTGAACGCCTACACCGCCAGCCTGGGCGACCAGTTGCGCGCGGCCATGCGCCGCGCCGCTGACGACCCTGGCGTGCGGGTGATCATCCTCACCGGCGCCGGGCGCGGCTTCTGCGCCGGCGCCGACATGGACACGCTGGCGGCCGGCACCGCCAGCGGCGGCGCCACGCTGGCGGCCGAGAATCCGAAGGCCCTGCCGCCGCCGTTCGACCCCGCCAGCAGCGCCGACTACCAGACGCTGCATTCCTACTTCCCCGCCGTGCCCAAGCCGATCATCGCGGCCATCAACGGCGCCTGTGCCGGCCTGGGCCTGGTGTATGCGCTCTACTGCGACCAGCGTTTTGCGGCAGCCGGCGCCAAGTTCACCACCGCCTTCGCCCGGCGCGGCTTGATCGCCGAGCACGGCATCAGCCATACCCTGCCCAGGCTGGTGGGCTTGAGCAGGGCGCTCGACCTGCTGGTCTCGGCCCGCAAGTTCGACGCCGACGAGGCGCTGCGCCTGGGCGTGGTCGACCGCGTGCTGCCGCCCGCCGAGCTGATGGCCGCCACCCGCGCCTATGCAGTGGACCTGGCCGACAACGTGTCGCCCCGCTCGATGGCGGTGATCAAGCGCCAGATTTGGGCGGTCGACCAGCTCAGCATGCGCCAGGCCATCGAGGTGGGCAACCAGGAGATGCTGGGCAGCTTCGGCAGTGAAGACTTCAAGGAAGGCGTGGCCCACTTTGTCGAGAAGCGGCCGGCCGCGTTCACTGGCCGCTAGGCTGGGCACCACACCCACCACCAGGAGCACACCGATGCACAGCGACACCCACTTGCCGCTGGCCGGCATCCAGGTGCTGGAAATCGGTGGCGGCGCAGCTGCCGCCTACTGCGGCCGCTTGCTGGCCGACGCCGGCGCCACGGTGACGAGCACTGCGCTGGACGAGGCGCGGCGCCTGGCCGGCATCGTGCGTGCCGACACCCCGGCCGAGCACGCCTATGCCGCCTGGCTGGCCGCCGGCAAGCAGGTGCTGCCGCCCGCCGCTGGCGACGCGCTGGCCGCCCTGAGCCGCAGCGCCGACCTGGTGCTGGTGGGCGAGGATGCGGGCGAAGTCGCCGCCGCCGATGCCGCCGCCGCACCAGCGCGCATTGCCAGCGTCGACCTGCACTGGTTCGGCCCGCAAAGCCCGCTGCGCGGCTGGCGCGGCAGCGACCTGGCGGTTCAGGCGCTGACCGGCGTGCCGCAGATGGCCGGCACGGTGGACGGCCCGCCGCTGTCGGCCGGCGACCGGCAGGCCACGCTGCTGGCCGGCATCACCGCCTACATCGCCGCCTGTGCGGCTTTGCTGGCTGCGGCGCGCCAGCCTGGCAGCGGGCCACGCCGGCTCGAGGTGTCCATCCTCGAAGCCAATCTGGTGATGGCCGAGATGCACATGCACTTCCACCAGCGCGACGGTCTGCCGATGCGCCGCTGCGGCATCAACCGCTTTGCGCCCAACAGCCTCGTGGGCATCTACCCCTGCCGCAGTGGTTGGGTGGGCATCACCGTGGCCACGCCCGAGCAGTGGGTCGGCCTGTGCCGCGCGCTCGACCTGCAGGCCCAGGCGCACGACAAAGGCCTGGCCACGCGAGAGCTGCGCTTTGCCCGGCTCGACGAGGTGGAAGCCGTGCTGTGCCAGGCGCTGGTGCGCCACAGCGCCGAAGAATGGGCCGCCATCGGCCGCCAGCACCGCGTGCCGATCGTCGTGGTGCCGGATGCCGACGGCATGCTGGCCCACCCGATTTTCCAGGCCCGGCAGTCACTGGCCACGCTGCAGCACGCCGGCCAGGCGCTGCGGGTGCCGCGCACGCCGTTCGGCCTGACGGCCACGCCGCTGCCCACGCGGCTGGGTGCCGCCACCACGGCCGTGCCGGCTGCGTCTGCACCCTCCACCGACGCTGCTGCCGCCCAGCACGCAGCCACGGGCGCCGCCTGCGGCACCCCGCCGCTGCAGGGCATCACCATCGTCGATTTTTCGATGGGCTGGGCCGGCCCGCTGGCCGCGCGGCTGCTGGCCGACCTGGGCGCCGAGGTGCTGAAGATCGAGGCCGGCCGCTACCCCGACTGGTGGCGCGGCATGGACTGGACACCTGCCTTCATCGACGCCAAAGACTACGAACGCGCGACGATCTTCTGCGGCATGAACCGCGGCAAGCAGGGCCTCAGCGTCGACCTGACCACGCCCACCGGCCGCAACCTGGCGCTGCAGCTGGTGGCCCGCGCGGACGCGGTGCTGGAGAACCAGGCCGCCGGTGTGATGGCCAAGTTCGGGCTCGACTACCCGGCGCTGGCGCAGGCCCGGCCCGGCCTGGTGATGTGCTCAATGTCGGCCTTCGGCACCGGCAACGCCTGGTCGGACACCCGGGCCTACGGGTCCACGCTGGAACAAGGATCGGGCCTGCCCAGCTTCACCGGCTGGCCCGGCACTGCGCCCACCATGACCCACCTGGCCCATGGCGACCCGGTGGGCGGCCTCTATGGCTGCGCCGCGTTGCTGACCGGCCTGGTGCACCGCCAGCGCGGCGGCAGCGGCCAGTACGTCAACTTGAGCATGGTCGAGGCGATGCTGCAGCTCACCACGCCCGGCCTGCTGCTGCACCAGGTGCAGCCCGGCGCGGCGCTGCGGCGTGGCAACCGGCGTGACAGCCTGGCGCCGCACGGCTTCTATCCGTCCGCCGGTGTCGACCAGTGGCTGGCGCTGTCGGTCGACAGCGCCGAGGCCTTCGGCGCTCTGGCGCACACCATCGGCAGGCCCGATTGGGCCGCCGATGCCACGCTGCGCACCTTGGTCGGCCGGCAGGCGCAGGCCGATGCCATCGATGCCGCCATCGCCACCTGGAGCCGCCAGCGCGGCGCCGAAGCCGCTGCCGCCCAACTGCAGGCTGCTGGCGTGTCTGCCGCGGCGCTGCTGCATGCCGAGCACCTGGGCCAGCAGCCGCACCTCGAGGCCGTGGATTTCTACATCGACGTGGACCGCGCCGTGTCCGGCCCGCAGCGCCAGTGCGGCCTGGCTATCCGGCAGAACGGCCAGCGCCTGGGCGCCCGCAGCCCCGCGCCGCTGCTGGGCCAGCACAGCGCCGCCATGCTGCAGCGCCATGCGGGCGTGAACCCGGCGCAGTTCGATGCGCTGGTCGACCAGGGCGTGGTCAGCCTGGCACCCCGGCCCGCGCGCAAGC
>JAYUQJ010000580.1:0-2510 GCA_043756825.1 Betaproteobacteria bacterium
CTGCACCCGGCGGAACTCGTCCAGGCTCATCTCCATCACCGGCGTGCCGCCGCCGCCCACGCCGGCATTGGCAAAGCAGCCGTGCACGGTGCCCAGCGCGGCCACGCTGGCGGCAAAGGTGGCCTCGACCTGCGCCTCGTCGCCCACATCGCAGACAAAAGCCTGTACCCGCGATGCATCGGCGCCGCCCGCTACCAGCTCGGCGGCCAGTTCGGCCCGGGCGCGTTCGGTCTTGTCGGGCCTGGACCCCCAGATCGCCACCTTGGCGCCGGCGGCGAGCAGCGCCCGGGCCATGCCGAGGCCAATGCCACCGTTGCCCCCGGTCACCACCATGCCGCGGCCGCTCAAATCGAAGGGTGTGTACATGGGTGTCGTCCTGCCGCTCAGCCCAGGGCCGCAAAGCGTTCGAGGTGGTGGTCGGCGTCGCCGAAGCGCTGCGCCAGCATGGTCAGCCGGCGAAAGGTGTGCGAGACCTTCAACTCCTCGGTCATGCCCATGCCGCCATGCAGTTGTACCGACTCCTGACTGACCTGACGCGCCGCGTCGGCAATCTTGACCTTGGCCATCGACACGGCACGGGCGCGCTCGCGGGGGTCGGTGGCGGTGTCCACCTTGCTGGCGGCCAGCACCGCCATCGAGCGGGCCTGCTCGGTGCAGATATACATCTCCACCATGCGGTGCTGCAGCACCTGGAAGGACGCGATCGGCACGCCGAACTGCTTGCGCGTTTTCATGTATTCCAGCGTCGCATCGTTGGCGCTTTTCATCGCCCCCACCGCATCGGCACAGAGCAGCGCGGTGGCGAAGTCGGTGGCCTCCTCGATAGCCGGCAACGCGCCGCCGGCCGGGCCCAGCAGCGCGTCCGCATCCAGCACCACGCTGGCCAGGCGCACATCGGCAGCGCGCAGGCCATCGACGGTGCGGCAGGGGTTGAGCGTGACACCGGCCGCTGCCGGGTCGACGATGAACAGGCTGCTGCCCGCGTCGCCGCACGCCGAGACGATCAGCTTGCCGGCGGCGGCCGCGCCGACGACCATGCATTTCTCGCCGTTCAAGACCCAGCCGCTGCCCTCGGCGCGGGCACGGGTGCTGAAGGGCGTCAGCGCATAGCGGCGGCCGGGTTCCAGGCTGGCAAAGGCCAATCGCAGCGATCCCTCCACCAGGCCTGGCAACAGCGCAGCACGTTGGGCGTCGGTGCCCAGCTTGGCCACCAGGCGGCCGGCCAGGCCGATGTTGTCGAGCAAGGGCTCGACCACCAAGGCCTCGCCACAGGCTTCCATCGCCGCCATCAGGTCCACCGCGCCGCCGCCGAAGCCGCCGTCGGCCTCGGGCACCGCGATGGCCGTCAGGCCCATCTCGGCAAAGGTGGCCCAGGCGGCATCACTCACGCCGCTGGCCGAGTTGAGGATGGCCTTGCGCTTGTCGAAGTCGTAATGGCTGGCCAGGTACTTGCCCAGGCTGTCGGCCAGCTGCTGTTGTTCGTCGCTGTAATCGAAGTTCATCGTGTTTCCCCCAGAGGGTGTTGACGAAATGAAGGGCACCCTCTCACAGACCCAGGCTCATCTTGGCAATGATGTTGCGCTGGATCTCATTGGACCCGGCGTAGATGCTGGCCTTGCGGTAGTTGAAGTAGCGCGGCGACAGGCGCGAGGTGTAGAAATCGATGCTGCCGCTGTCCACCGCCTTGAAGGGCTGGGCCATCGGACCCACCGCCTGCATCATCAGTTCGGTGATGGCTTGCTGCACCTCGGTGCCGCGGATCTTAAGCATCGACACATCCGCCCCGGGCGGCTGGCCGCTGCGCCGCATCTTGTCGAGGAAGCGCATCGAGGTGATCTCCAGCGCCTCCAGCTCGATCTCGGCGCGCGACAGCCGGTCGCGAAACCGCGGGTCGTCCAGCAAGGGCTTGTCGTTCTTCATCTCCTTGGCGGCCAGCAGGCGCAGTGCGGCCAGCTCGCGCTTGCTGCCACCCACATTGCCCGACCCCATGCGCTCATGGCCCAGCAGGTACTTGGCCACCGTCCAGCCCTTGTTCTCCTGGTAGACAAGGTTTTCGACCGGCACCTTGACATCGTCGAAGAAGATCTCGTTCACCTCGTGGCCGCCGTCCATCAAGATCAGCGGGCGCACGGTGATGCCCGGCGTCGTCATGTCGATCAGCAGAAAGCTGATGCCCTCTTGCCGCTTGGGCGAGCTGCTGTCGGTGCGCACCAGGCAGAAGATCCAGTCGCCGTAGTGGCCCAGCGTGGTCCAGATCTTCTGGCCGTTGACGACGTACTGGTCGCCCGACGCGCTCGACACCCGATCGGCGCGGCACTTCACCGCCGCCAGGTCGCTGCCGGCGCCGGGCTCTGAATATCCCTGGACCCAGAAATCATCACCCTCGCGGATGCGCGGCAGAAAGCGCGCCTGCTGCTCGGGCGTGCCGAACTTGTGCAGCACCGACGCGCACATCGCCGGGCCGAAAGGCGGCAGGCCGGGCGCGCCGGCGAGGCCGAATTCTTCGTCGT
>JAYUQJ010000581.1:0-2508 GCA_043756825.1 Betaproteobacteria bacterium
CGCTAGCCCGTCTTTCTGGGGATGCGGCACAGCGGACAATGCAGCGATGGCCCGACCCCTGCCCCGCCTGAGCCCGCCCGAAATCGCGGCGGTGATCGCCACAGCGTGGGACGACAAGCCGCCCTTCCACGCAGTGCTGGCCCAACATGGCCTGAACGCCGGACAGGTGGTGCAGCTGCTCAAGCAACAGCTCACGCCGAATGCCTTCAAGGTCTGGAAGGCGCGCACCCTGGACAGTGCCCCGCCCGGCCCCCGGCCGGCCGAGCGCCGGCCAGCCCGCAAGCCCGAGCGCTGAAGCCCGCCAGCCGCTGCGGCGTGGCAGACTTGCTCACCCCACACCGGAGATACGCATGCCCAGCCAACGTCTCGCCAAGTCCGCCCTCGCCCTGGTGGCCGTCGCCGCCCTCGCCGCCTGCGGCAGCATGATGCCCGGCAAAGGCGGCATGGGCTTCTTTCTCACCAGCGCCGGCCCCGGCGATGGCGGCAACCTGGGCGGCCTGGCCGGCGCCGACGCCCATTGCCAGAAGCTGGCCAGCGCCGCTGGTGCCGGCCACCGTAAATGGCGCGCCTACCTCAGCGCCCAACCCGCCGGCGGCCAGCCTGGGACCAACGCCCGCGACCGCATCGGCAAGGGCCCCTGGACCAACGCCAAGGGCGTGGTGGTGGCCACCGATGTCGACCACCTGCATGGCGCCAACAATTTGAGCAAGACCAGCGCGCTAACCGAGACCGGCGCCGTCGTCAACGGCCGCAGCGACACGCCAAACCAGCATGATGTGCTGACCGGCTCGCAGCCCAACGGCAGCTTCATTGCCGGCGAGGCCAATTCCACCTGCAGCAACTGGCGCATGAACAGCGGCGGCGCGGCGATGGTGGGCCACCACGACCGGATCGGCCTGGATGACAGCGTGCCGGCCAAGTCCTGGAACTCGTCGCACCAGTCGCGCGGTTGCAGTGGCGATCAGCTCAAGGCCAGCGGCGGCGCGGGCCTGTTCTACTGTTTTGCGGCCGACTGATCTTGACCCGGCCAAGGGCAGCCCGAGCGGACCGCTGAGGGCTTGTCCGCAGGCTGCAGGCCGCGGTGCAATCTCATGATCGATCGCATGCCAAACGCCACGACACCGCCGCAGACCTGCGCCACCGAGATGTCGCCCGCCGGGCGGCGCGACATCGCCCACCACCTGCATCCCTATACCCAGCTGCGCCAGTTGGAGCAAGATGGCCCGCTGGTGATCACCCGCGGCGACGGCGTGTTCGTGATCGACGAGCATGGCCAGCGCTACCTGGAGGGCATGGCCGGGCTGTGGTGCGCGTCGCTGGGTTTTTCCGAGCCGCGCCTGGCGGCCGCCGCCGAGCGGCAGATGCGTACCCTGCCTTACTACCACTCGTTCTCGGGCAAGGTGCCCGGGCCGGTGACCGAGCTGGTGGCCCAGTTGATGCAATGGGCGCCCACGCCAGCGCTGCAGCGCGGCCGGGTGCTGTTTGCCAATTCGGGATCGGAATCCAACGACACCGCCTTCAAGCTGGTGCGCTATTACAACAACGCCCGTGGCCGCCCGGCGAAGAAAAAGATCATCGGGCGCCAGAAGGGCTACCACGGCGTGACAGCCGCGGCCGCGTCGATGTCGGGCCTGGCCACCCTGCATCAGCACTTCGACCTGCCGCTGCCGGGCATCCTGCGGGTCAGTGCGCCGCATTTCTACGGCAACGGCCTGGCGGGCGAGACTGAAGCCCAGTTCGTGGCCCGCCTGGCACAGGAGCTGGAGGACCTGATCGCGCGCGAAGGCGCCGAGACCATCGCCGCTTTCATCGCCGAGCCGGTGCAGGGCGCGGGCGGCGTGATCATCCCGCCGCCAGGTTATTTCGAGGCGGTGCAAGCCATCCTGACGCGCCACGACATCCTGCTGCTGGCCGACGAGGTGATCACCGGCTTCGGCCGCCTGGGCCAGGCCTTCGGCAGCCAGGTCTTCAACCTGCAGCCCGACATGGTGACGGTGGCCAAGATGATGACCTCGGCCTATGTGCCGATGTCGGCGCTGTATGTGTCCGAGCCGATCTACCAGGCGATTGCCGACGCCAGTGCTGCAGTGGGCACCTTTGGCCACGGCTACACCTACAGCGGCCATCCGCTGGCCTGCGCGGTGGCGCTGGAGACTTTGCGCATCTACCAGGCCGACGACCTGCTCGGCCATGTGCAGCGCGTGGCGCCGCGCCTGCAATCCGGCCTGCAGCGCTTTGCCGGCCACCCGCTGGTGGGCCAGGCGCGCGGCCTGGGGCTGATCGGCGCGCTGGAGCTGGCCGCCGACCCGGCTGCGCGCCAGCCCTTCGATGCGGCGCGCGGGGTCGGCGCCTACTTCATCAAGCGCGCCCAGGCCCATGGCCTGATCCTGCGGGTGCTGGTCGGGGATGTGATCGCCTTTTCGCCGCCCCTGGTGATCAGCGAGGCCGAGATCGACCTGCTGCTGGACCGCACCGCGCTGGCGCTGGACGACACCTGGCGCTGGGTCA
>JAYUQJ010000582.1:0-6572 GCA_043756825.1 Betaproteobacteria bacterium
TCGGCGGCGAGGTGCTGGCGCTGATCGGCAAGGTGGGCGCGCTGCACAAGCGCCGGGTCGAGCAGGCCGGCTTCGCAGTGCTGAAGGCACCCGACATCCCCAGCATCCTGGTGGAGACCGCCTTCATCTCCAACCCCGAGGAAGAAGCCCGCTTGCGCGACGAGGTTTACCAGGACAAGCTGGTCGAGGCGCTGTTCACCGGCATCCGGCGCTATTTCGCGCGCAACCCGCCGCTGGCGCGCCAGCGGGCGCTGTAGCCCGCGACTCAGGCGCCGGCGCTGCGGCTGGCCCGGTGCGCATGCCAGGCACCGTAAAGCACCACCAGACCGGGGATCAGGATCATGGCCCAGATGATTTTCGAGAGGTTCTGTGTCACCCAGGGAATGTTGCCGAAGAGGTAGCCTGCGGTGACCAGCCCGACCACCCAGATCAAGCCGCCAGTGATGTTGTAGAAGCTGAACTTGGCCCGGCTCATCTCGGCCACGCCGGCCACGAAGGGCACGAAGGTGCGCACAAAGGGCATGAAGCGCGCCAGCACCAGCGTGATGCCGCCGTAGCGCTCATAGAAATCATGGGCCTGGTTGAAGGCCCGCCGGTTGAACCAGCGCGACTGCTCCCAGCCAAAGACCCTCGGCCCGAAATGACGCCCGATGCTGTAGTTGACCTGGTCGCCCAGCACCGCCGCCACCACCAGCAGCGCCATCACCAGCGGATAGTTCATCAGCCCGGCACCGGCCAGCGCGCCCACCACGAACAGCAGCGAGTCACCCGGCAGGAAGGGCATCACCACCAGGCCGGTCTCGACAAAAATGATCAGAAACAGCAGCGCATAGACCCAGCCACCGTAGGCATCGACAAACTCGCGCAGGTGTCGGTCGACATGCAGGATGAAATCGATCAGGGTCATCAAGGTGTCCATCGGCGGATTATCAGCGGGGCGCGGCCCGGGATAATCGGCTTATGCCCGAGCCCACCGCCTTGCCCACCGGGACGCGCCCGATCCGCGCCCTGCCCGATGAACTGGTCAGCCAGATCGCTGCAGGCGAGGTGGTGGAGCGGCCGGCGTCGGTGGTGCGCGAGCTGGTCGACAACGCCCTGGACGCCGGCGCCCGCCAGGTCACGGTGCGCTTGCTGGCCGGCGGGGTGCGCAGCATCAGCGTCGAGGACGACGGCTGCGGCATCGCCCCTGACCAGCTGGTGCTGGCCCTGCAACGCCATGCCACCAGCAAGATCGGCAACCTGCATGATCTGGAATCGGTGGCCACCATGGGCTTTCGCGGCGAGGCCCTGGCCGCTATCGCGTCGATCGCCGACCTGAGCCTGACCAGCCGCACCGCACAGGCCCCGTTCGCATCGCGCCTGGACGCCCGCAGCGGCGAGCTGCAACCGGCCGCGCGCGCCGTGGGCACCACGGTGGAGGTGCGCGAGCTGTTCTTTGCCACACCGGCGCGGCGCAAGTTCCTGAAGACCGATGCCACCGAACTGGCCCACTGCCTTGAGGCCGTGCGCCGCCACGCGCTGGTGCGCCCGGAGGTGGGCTTCGCGGTGTGGCACGAGGGCAGGCTGGTGGCCCAGTGGCGCGGTGCCAGCAGCGAGCTGCGCATCCGCGAGGTGCTGGGCGACAGCTTCACCGACCAGAGTCGGCCCCTGCTCGCCTTGGCCGAGGTCGGGCCCCAGGCTGGCGCGGCCGGTGTGCGGGTGTGGGGACGCATCGGCCTGCCCGACGCTGCGCGCGCACGCGCCGACCAGCAATACGCCTATGTCAACGGACGTTTCGTGCGCGACCGGCTCATCAGCCACGGCGCGCGCTCGGCCTACGAGGACGTGCTGCATGGCAACCGCCAGCCCAGCTGGGTGCTGTTCGTCGAGATCGATCCGATGCGGGTGGATGTGAACGTTCATCCCACCAAGATCGAGGTGCGCTTCCGCGATGGTCGCGAGGTGCACCAGGCCGTGCGCCACGCGGTCGAGGCGGCGCTGGCGATGTCGCGTGCGCCGGGCCAGACGCCTGCGCCGGGCGATACGCCTGGCCCGGCCTGGGCCGGCGCCCCGGGTGCGCCGCCCGCAGGCGAACCGCCCGGCGCCGGGCCGGGCCTTTCACCCGGTCAGGCCTGGCGCCCCCTGGGCCATGCCGGCCAGACCGTGCTGGGTTTGCAGGACCTGGCCGTGCTGTATGCCCGGGAACCCGCGCCGCGCTGGCCCGCAGTTGCGCAGCGCGACCCGTTCGACGGCCCCCAGCCGGGCCCTTCCGGCCACACCCCAGCCGCGCCAGGCGCCGAAACCGGAGGCCCGGCGCGAGACCCAGGCTCGGTCGCCTGGCCCCTGGGTCGGGCCCTGGCGCAATTGGGCGGGGCCTACATCCTGGCCGAAAACAGCCAGGGCCTGGTGATCGTGGACATGCACGCCGCCCATGAGCGGGTGGTGTATGAGCGCCTGAAGGCAGGCCGGGCCGGCGCAGAAACCCAGGGCCTGGCGTCGCAGCCGCTGCTGATCCCGGCCACCTTCGCGGCCACGCCCACCGAGATGGCCGCCGCCGAAGCCCATGCCGAGGCCCTGGGCGCAGTGGGCCTGGATGTGGCCGCACTGAGCCCCGGCGTGCTGGCGGTGCGGGCCCGTCCAGCCGCCCTGCCCGACGCTGACCCGGTGGCCCTGGCACGGGCGGTGCTGGCCGACCTCTGCGAGGTCGATGCCAGCCGGGTGGTGCAGCGCGCCCGCGACGAACTGCTGGCCACCCTGGCCTGCCATGGCGCGGTGCGGGCCAATCGGCTGCTGACCCTGCCCGAGATGAACGCGCTGCTGCGCGACATGGAGCGCACGGAGCGCGCCGACCAGTGCAACCACGGTCGGCCGACCTGGCGCCAGGTCACGCTGCGGGAACTTGACACGCTGTTTCTGCGCGGCCGTTGAAGCCTGCCTGGGCAACGTGAATTAGTCACGCCGCCCTGTGGGGCTTGCATGTCGCGAGAACAGCGGCAGGCCCTCACCGGCCTTGCGCCATTGACAATGCCTTACGTCAGCTGGTCGCCCTCAGGTTGGCCAGAAAGCTTTCCATGCAGCAGCCAAGTCCCGCCGAGTCTGAACACGCCCGCTTGGCAGCCTTGCGCCAACTGGGCGTACTGGACACCCCGCCGGTACCCGAGCTGGATGCCCTGGTCAAGGCCGCGTCACTGGTCTGCGGCGTACCGATCGCCTTGCTCAGCCTGGTGGACCAGGACCGGCAGTGGTTCAAGGCCAGGCAGGGCCTGCCGGATGTGGTCCAGACGCCCAGGGACGTCGCCTTCTGCGACCACGCCATCCGCAGCGATGATCTGCTGGAAGTGCGCGATGCCACGCTGGACCCGCGCTTTGTCGACAACCCGCTGGTCACCGGCCAGCCGGGCATGCGTTTCTACGCGGGCATGCCGCTGCGCGTGGCCGATGGGCAACGTATCGGCACCCTGTGCGTGATTGACACCCAGCCCCGGCAGCTGAACGACAAGCAGCGCGAGATCCTCGGCTGCCTGGCCGAAACCGCTGCCCGCCTGCTGGATGCGCATCGGCCGGTGCAAGGCCTGGTACAGGCCGGCAAGGCCCTGGCCGCCAGTGAGGGCAAGCTGCGCCGGCTCTACCAGGCGACCCCGGCGATGATGCACTCGACCGATCACCAGGGCCGGCTGGTGAGCGTCAGCGATGCCTGGCTGGCCCGCCTGGGCTACCGCCGCGAGGCGGTGCTGGGCCAGCCCTGGCAATCCTTTGTGGACCCGGCCTGGCGCGCACAGCCTGGCAACCAGGACCAGTTCGCGCAGGCGCCCGGCGGCCAGCGCCGCGACTTGCCGCTGCGCGTGGTCTGTGCGTCGGGTGCGGTGCTGGACATGCTGATGTCGGAAGTCCAGGAACTGGACGCCGACGGTTTGCCCTGCGGCAGCCTGGCGGTGCTGGAGGACCTGACCGAACGCCGCCGGGCCGAGTTGGCGCTGGCCGAAGAGCACCGACGCCTGCAGAACATCCTGGAGGGCACCCAGGCTGGCACCTGGGAGTGGAACGTGCATACCGGCGAAGTACGCATCAACGAGCGCAGCGCCGAGATCATCGGCGAGACCCTGGCCGACCTGGGCCCGCAAACCATCGCCTTGCGCGTGTCACGCACCCATGCCGACGACATGATCCTGTCCGAGGCGGCCGCCCGGGCCCACTTCGCCGGCCTGACCGACGCCTACGAGACCGAGACCCGGCTGCGCCACCGCGACGGCCATTGGGTCTGGGTGCTGTCGCGCGGCCGGGTGCTGACCCGCCTGCCCAACGGCCGGCCCGAATGGATGTTCGGCACCCACCAGGACATCAGCGACCGCATGAGCAACCGCCTGGCCCTGCACGATGCGCACACCCGCATGGCGCTGGCCACCGAAGGCGGGGGCATCGGGGTCTGGGACTGGGACCTCCAGGCCCACAGCATCGCCGTGGATGCCACGGTCTGCCGGCTGTTCGGCATGCCGGTGGTGGCCCGCGTGCCCCAGGCCGGCCTGCATCTGCAGCGCGTGCATCCACAAGACAGGGCCGCGGCGCGCGCGGCCGTGGTGGCAGCGCTGCGGGGCGACCGCCCGATGGACCACACCTTCCGGATTGCGCACGACGACGGCTCGCTGCACTATCTGCGCACCGCTGCCCGCATCAGCCGTGATGCTGCCGGCCGCGCCACCCGCATGATCGGCGTGAACTGGGACGTGACCGAGCTGCACACGCTGGCCGACCGCCTGGCCGAACAGGCCGCATTGCTGCGCATCACCCTGCAATCTATCGGCGATGCGGTGCTGACCACCGACCGGCATGGCCTGGTGGAGTGGCTCAACCCGGTGGCTGAGCGCATGACCGGCTGGCTCAACGGCGAGGCCAAGGGCCGGCCAGCCAACCAGGTCTACCGCCTTGTGCAGGAAGAATCACGCCTGCCCGCGGTCAACCCGGTAGCCAGCTGCCTGGCCCGGGGCGCGGCGGTGGGCCAGTCTGATCAAACCTTGTTGATCTCGCGCAACGGCATCGAATATGGCATCGAGGATTTGGCCTCGCCGATCCGCGACGACGCCGGCACCCTGCGGGGCGTGGTGCTGGTGTTCCACGATGTCACCGAGCAGCGCCGGCTGTCCGGCGAAATGAGCTACCGGGCCACCCACGACCCCTTGACCGGCCTGGTCAACCGGTCGGAATTCGAGACCCGGATCCGCCGCCTGCTGCAGAAGGCGCGCGAGGACCACAGCCAGCACGCCCTGCTCTACATCGACCTCGACCAGTTCAAGCTGGTCAACGATGCCTGCGGCCACAGCGCCGGCGACCAACTGCTGCAACAGGTGTCCAAGCTGCTGGGCGACGCGGTGCGCAACCGCGACACCCTGGCGCGGCTGGGCGGCGACGAGTTCGCCATCATCCTGGAGCACTGCACCACCGAGCAGGCCCAGCGCGCCGCGCAGCTGGTGTGCGATCGCATGGAAGACTACCGCTTCGCGCACGACGGGCGACGCTTCCGCATCGGTACCAGCATCGGCCTGGTGCCGGTGGATGGGCGCTGGACCAGCACGGCGGCCATCCTGCAGGCCGCCGACACCGCCTGTTATGCCGCCAAGGAGGCTGGCCGCAACCGGGTGCATGCCTGGTTCGACACCGACCTGACCCTGCGCAACCGCCACGGCGAGATGCAATGGGCCACCCGGCTGGAGCATGCGCTCGATGAAAACCGCTTTGTGTTGCACGCCCAGCGCATCAGTGCCCTGTGCGCCGCCGCCGGGCAAGACCATGCCGAGGTGTTGCTGCGCATGGTCGATGGCGACGGCGGCCTGGTGCTGCCCGGCGCCTTCCTGCCCGCAGCCGAGCGCTTCAACCTGGTCACCCGCATCGACCGCTGGGTGCTGCGCAAGGTGATTGCCTGGATGGCGGAACGGCCCGTCATCGAAGGGGTGCAGATGTTGAGCGTCAACCTGTCGGGGCAGTCCATCGGTGACAGCGCCTTCCATCGCTGGGCCATCGAGCAACTCGACGAAGCCGGCCCCGCGCTGTGCCGCCGCCTGTGCCTGGAGGTGACCGAAACCGCCGCAGTGACCAATCTGGCGGATGCCGCCGGCTTCATCGAGCAGGTGCGCGGGCGCGGCGTCCGGGTGGCGCTGGACGATTTCGGCGCGGGTGCTTCGTCCTTCGGCTACCTCAAGACCCTGAAGGTCGATTTCCTGAAGATCGACGGCCAGTTCATCCGCGACCTGATCGACGACCCGCTGGATGAAGCCGCCGTGCGCTGCTTTGTCGACGTTGCCAGGCTGGTGGGCATCCAGACCGTGGCCGAATGTGTCGAGCTGCCGGCGGTGCTGGACCGGCTGCGCGGCATCGGCATCGGCTACACCCAGGGCTTTTTGCTGCACCGGCCGGCGCCGATCGACCAGTTGATCGACCAGCACCACCTCACCCCGCAGTGACCTGCCGCCCGGGCCGACGCGCTGCGGCCCGGCGCGAACCCGCACTCAGAGACTGAGAGGATTTCGAGCGTGACCGAGCAACGCCACAAAACGTGCTCGATCTAGACGCAAAGCGCAGCCATAGCCCGGGCTATGGCGAGC
>JAYUQJ010000583.1:0-6568 GCA_043756825.1 Betaproteobacteria bacterium
ACCACCCCTGCGGATTCGTGCCCCAGCACCACCGGCATGGGCGTGGGGTAGGCGCCTTCGATGAAGTGCAGATCGCTGTGGCACAGGCCGGCGGCGGCGGTGCGCACCAGCACCTCGCGGCGGCCCGGTTTCTCGATCGCCACGTTCTCGATCGTCATGGCCTGGCGCGGCGCATGCAGCACGGCTGCTTTCATCGTTTCTCCTGGGCAAATGAGGGGCGCCGGGCGCGCGCGCCAGGCCTGACTTGATTCTGCGCCCGCAGCCCGCCCCGCCGGCGGCGGGTTTATCCGGTGGCCCTTGTCGCCGGTTTGACAGGCCGGGCCAGGGCTGTGGCCGGTCCAATGGTGGGCCCCTCACCCACCCTGGAGACTCGCCCATGATCGATCCGCTGCTGCACTTGTCGATAGAGGGCCGCCTGGCGCGGGTGCGCCTGAACCGGCCAGCGGCACGCAATGCGCTGTCGCAGGGCCTGATGCGCGAATTGATCCGGGTGGCCCGCGACCTGGCCGACCGCGCCGATGTGGATGCGGTGCTGCTCACCGGCGATGCGGTCTGTTTCAGTGCGGGTGCTGATCTCAAGGACAGCCGGGCCTGGGCCGACGATGACCGCCCGCTGCAGCAGCGGCGCGAGATTGCGGCGCTGGGTTACCGGATGTGCAAGGCCTGGGAGGACCTGCCGCAGATCACCCTGGCGGCGATCGAAGGCTATGCGGTGGGCGGCGGCCTGGCCCTGGCGCTGGCCTGCGACTGGCGGGTCGTGGCCGATGACGCCTTTGTGTCCCTGCCCGAGATCGCCCTGGGCATCCCGCTGACCTGGGGCGCCATCCCCCGCCTGACAGCCTTGGTGGGGCCCGCCCGCGCCAAACGGCTGACCGTGCTGTGCGAGCGCATCGGCGCCGCCCAGGCCCTGGCCATGGGCCTGGTGGACTACACCGCCGCCGCCGGTCAAGCCGTGGCGGTGGCCGAGGCGGTGGCGGCACAGGCCCTGGCCATGCCTGCGGCAGCGGTGCGCATGAGCAAGGAAACCATCAATGCCGTGGCCACCGCGCTGCACCACCTGGGCGGCCACATGGGCCATGACCAGATCGCGCTGGCGGCCAGCAGCGCCGATGCCCGCGAGGCGCGGGCGGCAGCGCTCAAGCCTTGAGCGTCAGTATGTGGCCCAGCCGCGGGTCGCCCTGGCCGCCCAGCACACCGGCATAGGCGGCGCTGGCTGCTTCTGCGCCGGCATGCTGCTGCACCACCAGCCAGGGTGCGGCCGGTTGTGCCGCCTTGGCGAGAAAGCCGTGCCAGGCCTGTACCAGGCGCTTGCCGAACTCGCCAGGCCCCCAATCGGCGCTGCGCTTCTTGACCTGGGCCGGCGCGAAGAACAGCGTGGCGCGCGGCCCGGGCAGATCGCGCCCGCCGCCGAGCTGCTCGACATGCGTGCCGCCGATCGAACTGCTGTGGGCCAGCGCGCTGAAGCGGCTGTGGACCGCCAGGCGCAGCGCAGCATTGCCGGCAAAGTCGACATAGACGCAGGGCGTGTCGGCCGGCAGGGCATCGAGCTGGTCGTAGGCCAGCACCCGGTGGTAGACGCCCAGGCTCTCGCAGAAGGCGGTACGGGCCGGGGCGGTGAGGCCCACCACCTGGATGCCGGCGCGTTGCGCCAGCCGCTCGGCGGTGGCGTAGGCGGTCTTGCTGGACGCGCTGGACAGCAGCATCACCGCCGGGCGTGGCGGGCTGGCTGCGGCAGCGGCGTTGGCGCCGAACCAATCGTTGTCGGCCAGAAAGTCGTCGATCAGCCAGGCGGTGAGGTAGAGCGGGCGCAGCAGGGCCTGCAGGTCTTCGGTGTCGGCGCTGTAGAAGGGGTCGGCATTGCAGCGGCTGTACTGGTTGTAGACCGGATGCAGGCCGGCCCGGTGCGGCGCGCCGTCGGCAAAGCCGGCCGGCGTCAACTTGGTCGGCTGCAGCACAGCGTGCGAGGCCATCGGCCAGTAGCCATACAGCCGCTCGCCCACCGCCACCCCCGGGTGCAGCGACTGCAGCACCTGCCCGAAGCCCCACACCGGGATGCAGCCCCAGCCGTCGGCATCGTCGCCGGCCACCGGAAAGAACTGCCAGTAGTTCATCGCCGCGCCGAAGGCGGCGTAGGTGATGTTGTTGGAAGTCAGTGCAAAGCGGTCGACCTGCAGCCGCACCTGGCCGTCGGCCAGGGCTTGATCCGTGGACGACACCATGCGGGTGGTGGACAGGCTGTCCTTGCGGACCTGGAAGGTGTGGGTACTCATGGCCGCCACCTTAAGGCATGGGCGCTGCGGCGGGCAATCGCCCGCGCGACTGCGCGCTGCGGCGCAGCCGCCGCCGCCCGGGGCTCAAGCCAGGGCGCGGGCCGGGCGGGCGCGGCTGGCTTCGCGGCGGTAGGCGCCGCAGCCGATGAATTCCGACTTGCCCAGCGGCAGGATGTAGGACTCCTTGGGTGTCACCACCTGGGTGCTGGGGTTGACCACGTCGTACTGGATCCAGTTGCCTCCGGCGTCGGCGGCGGCCCAGGCGCGCTCCAGGAAGACCGGGGCGTCCAGGCCAGGTACCGACGCGGCGGGCTGGCCCGCCAGCGCGGGCCGGCTGCCGAACACCGTGGTGTTGCCGTTGCGGTCGAAGATGAAGATGTAGAGGTCGCGGTCGATGAAGGCGCCGGCCGGGTCATGGAAATCAGCGAAGGCGGCCTCGCGGCCGCGCTGGGCCAGGTGGGCCATGGCCTTGTTCACCAGGGCATGGGCTTCGTCGGCCGAGGCCTGGCGCAGACGCATCGTGGCCACCGCCTGGTGCAGCGAGCCGGCGCGTTCCACCAGGGTGCTCGAGGCGTTGTTGGACAGATCCACCAGCTCGGCGTTCTCACGCGTGATCTTGTCCAGGCTGGCCACGCTCTCGGTCACTTCGCCCAGGCCGGCACTTTGCTGGGTGCTGGCCGCCGAGATCGAACGCAGCCGGCCCGAGACCTCGCGCACGCCATTGACGATGGTGTCGAGCGAGCTGCTCACATGGCCCAGCTTGCTGGCCGACGCATCGACCTGCCGCGATGCATTGCCGATCAGCTGGCGGATCTCGGCGGCCGATTCGGCACAGCGCTGGGCCAGCTGGCGCACCTCGCTGGCCACCACCGCAAAGCCCTTGCCGGCCTCGCCGGCGCGGGCGGCCTCGATGGCGGCGTTCAGCGACAGCATGCTGGTCTGGAAGGCCACGTCGTCGATCACCGCTACCACCTCGGCCACCCGGGCCGAGGCGGTCTGCATCTGCTGCATCGAGGCTACGGTCTCGGCCATCGCGCCGTGGCCCTGCTCGGCTTGCCGGAACAGGCCGTCGGTCAAGGCGTCCAGGGCCCTTGCCGCTTCGGCATTGCTGGCCACGGCCTGGCTGAGCTGGGCGATGGCATCCATCGAGCTGCGCAAGCTGCTGGCCTGGTCGTCGGTGCGCACCGACAGGCGCTGGCTGCCGTCGGCCACCTGGGACCCGGCCAGGTTGACCAGCGTGGCGCTGCTGCGGATCTCGGCCACCATGCCCGACAGCTGCTGGCAGGTGGCGTCCACGGTGCGGCCGATCTGCGCCAGTTCGTCGCGGCCGGGCACCTCGGTGCGGTGCGCCAGGTTGCCCTCGGCGATGGCGTCGGTGCCGCATTGCAGCGCGCGTACCGACGCCCGGAAGCTGACGAAGAAGGCCGCGATCAGGTAGCCCATCAACAGCACGCCCCCGCCAAACAGCGCCGCCTGCGTCAGCATGCTGGCGCGCTGAGCCTGCACCCTCTGGGCCAGTATCTGCTGCAGCGCGTCAGTGGCTTCCAGGCCCAGGGCGCGCAGCGTGTCGGTGGCGGCGCTGGTGTCGGGCCGCGCGTCCGCCTGCAGGCCTGCAGCGTTGGCTGCGGGTGCCGCGCTTGCAGCAGCGTGCTTGTTCAGGCCCTCGACCAAAGCGGCAGCGCTGCGCTGCAGTTGCAGGCGCGCCGCTGGCCACGCCGCTGGCGCCTGGCCACCGGCGCGGGTGAAGGCGGCCAGCTTGGCCTCGATCTCGGGCGCGCCTATCGCCAGCCGGCCGGCGGCGCCCAGCCAGTCCTGCCGGGCAGCCGGATCGACCGGGTCGGGCCGCTGCTCCTGCGCCGGGCTGACCGCCAGGCGGGCCAGGGCCTCCAGGGTGGGCTGCAGGGTATTGATCAACAGGTCGATCAGGTGGTAGGCCCGGGCCTCGGGGTCGTAGACCAGGCCCGAACCTTCGCCCAGCGCGGCCCACAGGTCCAGCAGGCTGCCGATGGCCTGGTGCTGGGCCGCCAACACCTGGGCCGGGGTCTGCAACGCGGGCGGCGCGGGCAGCATGTCCAGCAGGCCCGGTCGCGCGGCAGCCCAGCCGTCGTTCAGGCCCAGGCCGGGATGCAGGGCCAGGCGCTGGTCCAGGGCCTCGATGGCGCTGCCCAGGGCTTTGGCACGGGCCTCGCGCAGCGGGGCGGCGCCGGGCAAGCCAGCTGCGGCGCGCTGGGTGGCGGCGCGCAGGGCTTGCGCTGCCTGCAGCACGCCGGCCAGCGGCGCGGCCACCTCGAGCCCCCGCTGCTCGGCCACCGTGGCGCGATGGGCCTGCTCAGCGCTGCCAAAGGCCGACAGCATCAACTGCGTGGTGGGCACCAGCATGGTCACCGCCAGCAGGGCCAGCTTGGCGGCCATGGGCAGGGCCACCATCAGCCGGGCGCCGGGCGCCAGCAGCTTTCGCAGGCCGGCTTGCCAGCGGGACGGGTCGGGCGCGGCGCTTGCAGCCGGCAGATTGGAGGCAATGGTCATGTCACAACGGCCTGGGGCGGTTTGGGTGGCAGCAGGGCATCCGAGCGCGGGGGGTCAAAACAGATCGACTTTGGCCGCGCGCTCGATGTGCACATTGCCGTGATGGCGGGCGCGCTGCACTTCCATCGTGTAGCTGGCTTCCAGCTTGGCCAGCCAGTCGGCGGCGTCGCTCTGGCTGGCGTAGGGGTGGCTGTGTACCCAGCGCGCAAACTCGCTCATGTCGTGGCCCACCAGTTGCAGCATCTGGGTCAGGCGGTCGTCGAGTTGCAGCTGGCCGACCAGGCCGTCCACGGTCAGGCGCAAGCCCTTGCAGCTGGCCTGCACCTCGGCCGCATCCTGCAGCGCGCCGCCCAGCGCAGCTTGCAGCCGGCCCACGGCCTCGCGGGCCCGCAGGTTCAGTGCCAGGCTCAATTCATCCGGGGTGGTGGCGAGCACCTGGCCGCGCAGCTGGCAGGGCAGCAGGGTCTGCTCCAGGCGGGTCACGGTGCGGCCCACCTGCTCGCCCACCTCGGCCATGCGGGTCGCCAGGGCCCGGGTCTCCATCGCGATGGCCACCGCGCCGTTGGCGGTGGCGCTGCCGCTGCGCTGGGCCTCGATCGACGCGTTGAAGGCCACCAGCCGGGTGTGCTTGCCGATCTCGCGCGCGTCCTGGCCGGCCTGACGCAACTCGTCCAGGGCCTGGGCGCAGCCGGCCAGCTCGGTCCAGGCCGCATCGCGCTGCGCCAGGGCCTGCTGGCTGGGCGCCAGCAACAGGGCCAGCGCGTCGGCCGCCCCTGCCAGCACGCCGTCGACATGGCCGGCCTCGGCCGACGGGGCCAGACGGTCGAGCTGGCGGGTCAGGCTGGCCAGCGCGGTGGCGATGTCACGGAAACCGGTCTGCAACTGACTCAGGCCCTGGCTGGCGGTCTCGCGGGTGATGTCAAGCTGCTTGCTCCATACCGGGACCACCTGGCTGACCATCACCTCGGCGCCCACCCGGCCGGCTACCAGGGGCTCGCCGGTCGGGTCGGCGTCCGCGCCGGCTTGCGCCGCACCGGGCTCGCCCTGGCGCCGCAGCCAGGGCAGGCCCAGTCCGGCGGCGATGGCGCAGGCTGCGCCCATCAGGCCCAGCCAGCCGCCCTGCCAGCCCAGTGCCAAGCCACCGATCAGGGCCACGACCAGCAGGGCCCAGGGCCCCAGCACGGGCCGGGACGGGATCGGGCAGACGGGGGCCGCAGCCGGGGCGGGCGCGCGCTGGGACAGGTCTAGGGTGTTCATGATGGCAAGGGCACGGGGCCGGGCTGGGCAGGGGATGCCTGGATTTCGGCCCGCTGCGCGCAATCCTGAGCGGCTTTCTGCCGGCCCGCCTCAAGTCGAGCGCCGGGCTGGCCGATAGCCTGGCGACCGAAGCCCGGCGGCTGCCACTGGCCGTCGCCCGTGCCAGGGCCATGCGCTGGCCGACAGCCGTCGATCGGGCGACAGCAGGCACCGATCCACCACTGACAGACGACAGAAAAGGCTTGACGATGCCCTCAACTGTGACCCTGGCACCGTCCCAGGGCTCAACCACCGCGCGTGCCGGGTGGCGCAGGCTGCATGAATTCTTTGCGTACCACGGGGTCTGGGCGATCGGCGTACGGCTGATGCGGGTGTGGTCCTTGCGCACCAAGATGGTGTTGCTGGTGGCCGTGCTGGCCATGCCGCTGCTGCCGCTGATGGCCGGTGCCATCCTCGAGCGCAATGCCACGCTGGGTGAGAGTGCGCGCCGGCTGGCCGGTCTGCACGCCCTGGAC
>JAYUQJ010000584.1:0-6545 GCA_043756825.1 Betaproteobacteria bacterium
GCCGGGGATCGCCCGCAGCGCAGAACAAGCCGGCTGCGGCAGCCCTTATCTGCCGCTCGACCTGGAAAGTGGCTGCCCAGAATCGCGCCAGATGCACGCTTGGGGCCAGCCGGCACCGACCGTGTGCCGACACGAAGGGTTGCATGACGATCGAAACCAGCCTGGCGCGCAACTGGCAGCTGAGGTCAGGCCTGCCGGTGACACTGTTCGTGCTGGGCTCCTGCCTGGCCGTGCTCGTGGGCATCTGGCGTCATCACGACACCCAGGCCCAGGCCCGCGCCAGTTTCGAGCGCAGCGTAGACCGGGTGACCGAGGATGTGCTGCTGCGCATTCGCCAGCCGATTGCCGCCCTCAAGGGCACCAGCGGCCTGTTCGCCGCCAGCCCCCGGGCAGGCCGCGCAGAGTTCCGCAGTTATGTGGAAGCACTCGAACTGTCGGCTGAGTTCCCCGGCCTGCGCGGCTTCGGCTTCATCCAGCGGGTGCAGCAAGACCGGCTCGACGCCTTCATCGCCGACGAGCGCGCCGACGGTGCACCATTGTTCGGCGTGCGGCAGCTCGATGACCGCAGCCACGACGACCTCTACGTGATCAAGTTCATCGAGCCCCTGGTACCCAATGCCAGCTCCGTGGGCCTGGACGTGGGCTCCGAACGCATCAGCCGCGAGGCCGCCGAGCGCGCGGTGCAGACCGGCGAGGCCACGCTGAGCGCAGCGATCACCCTGGTGCAGGACGCCAAGCGCAGCCCGGGCTTCCTGCTCTACCTGCCGGTTTATCGGCGCGGTGCCGACCCGGTTTCCCCCGCCCAGCGCCAGCAGGCGCTGCTGGGCTTGCTGTATGCGCCCATCGTGGCGGCCGAGTTGCTGGGTGGCGTGCACGATGAGGCCGCCGGCGAAGTTGAGTTTGAATTATCCGACGCCACCGCCGGCATGGCCGCGCAGGGGCGGATTTACAGCTCCACCGCCGCTCGCCTGTCAACCACTGGGGCCAGCGCGCCCCGCGCACCGGCGCTGGCCCAGACCGGCCGCTTCCATGCCACCCGCCAGGTGGCCCTGCCCGGCCGCTCGCTCACGCTGCAGGCACACAGCACACCGCAGTTCGACAGCGGCTTGGCCCTGTGGCCGCCGTGGCTGATCGCGGGCGTGGGCATGCTGGTCAGCGCCCTGCTGGCGGCCCTGCTGCGCCAGCAGGCCGAGGGGCGGCTGCGCGCCGAGGCCCTGGCCAACGCCATGACGGCCGACCTGGACCGGCTGGCCCAGGTGGCTCGCCACACCTCCAATGCGGTGTCCATCACCGACACCGCGCTGGGCATCGTCTGGGTCAATGAAGGCTTCATCCGCATCACCGGGTACAGCCTGGAACAGGCCCTGGGTCGCATGCCCGGCGAGCTGTTGAGCAGCGGCAAGGCCGACCCTGCAGTACTGCGCTTGCTGTCCGACACGGCGGCGTCCGGCACCGGCTGCCGGGTCGAGATCCTGAACCGGGCCAAGAATGGCAGCGAGTTCTGGTTCGACACCGAAATCACCCCGCTGCACGACCGCCAGGGCCGGCTCACCGGTTTCATGGAGATCGGCAGTGATGTCACCGAGCGCCACCTGGCGCAGGCCCGGCTGGAGGCCGCACTGCGCGAAAACCAGGCCTTGCTTCGCAGCATCGACCTGCACGCCATCGTCTCGGTGGCCGACCGCGCCGGCCGCATCACCGAGGCCAACGACGCCTTCTGCCGCATCAGCGGCTACCGCCGCGAGCAGCTGCTCGGGCAGAACCACCGCATCATCAACTCGGGTAGCCACCCGACGTCATTCTGGGCCGAGATGTGGCAATGCATTGCGGCCGGCAACCCCTGGCGCGGCGAGGTCTGCAACCGCGCGCAGGACGGCAGCCTCTACTGGGTCGACACGGTGGTGGCGCCCTTCGTCGGCGCCGACGGGCGCAGCGAGAAATACATCTCGATACGCACCGACATCAGCGCCAGCAAGCGCGCCGCCCACGACCTGGCGCGCGAGCGCCTGGCCCTGGCCAACATCATCGAGGGAACCAACGTCGGCACCTGGGAATGGGATCTGCAAACAGGCGCCCTGCACTTCAACCAGCGCTGGGCCCAGATCCTTGGCCAGACGCTGGAGGAGATCGGCAGCACCACCATGGCTGACTGGAACCGGCGCAGCCACCCTGGCGACGCGGCAATCACCGACGCCTTGCTCAAGCGGCATTTCCGCGGCGAGCTGGCGGCCCTGGAGAGCGAGAACCGGGTGCGTCACGCCGACGGCCACTGGGTCTGGTTGTTGACCCGCGGCAAGGTATCGCAGCGCGGCGAAGACGGCCGGCCCCGCTGGATGGCCGGCACCCACATGGACATCAGCGCGCGCAAGCAGGCCGAGGCCGCGCTGCGCGCCAGCCAGGACCTGCTCGACCGCACCGGCCGCATCGGCGGCGTGGGCGGCTGGGCCCTCGACATCGCCAGCCAGACCATCGAATGGAGCGACCAGACCTGCCGCCTGCACGACTGCGCGCCCGGCTTTCGGCCGTCGCTGGACCAGGCGATCACCTTCTACGCCCCCGAGTCAAGGCCGGTGGTGACCCAGGTGGTGCAGCAGGCCATCGCCACCGGCCAGGGCTGGGACCTGGAACTGGCCCTGGTCACCGCCCGGGGCCGCCAGCTCTGGGTGCGCGCGGTCGGCGAGGCCGAATGCGTCGACGGCCGGCCAGTGCGCCTGATCGGCGCGATCCAGGACATCTCGGCACGCCGCGAGATGGAACTGGCAATGCGCCACCAGAGCGAGCTGGTCCGCAGCGTGATCGAAAACCTGCCCTGCGGCCTGAGCGTCTTCGATGCCAAGCTGCACCTGGTGGTGGCCAACCGCGAGTTCCGGCGTCTGCTGGACTTTCCGGACTCGTTGTTCGAGGCCCAGCCCACCCGCTTCGAGGACATCATTCGCTTCAACGCAGCGCGCGGCGAGTATGGCAGCGACGCGGCCGAGGCCACGGTGCAATCCATCATCGCGCGGGCCAGCGCGCCAGCCCAGACACACCAATTCGAGCGGCTGCGGCCCGACGGCACCCCGCTGGAGATCCGCGGCAGCCCGATGCCGGGCGGCGGCTTCGTCACCACCTATACCGACATCAGCGCACGCAAGCGCGCCGAGGCCGAGATCGAACGCAGCGCGCAGCTGCTGCGCGGCGCCCTCAGCGCCATCGACGAGGCCTTCGTGCTCTACGACCCGGACGACCGGCTGGTCTTCTGCAACGATAAATTCCGCCAGGTCTACGCCAACATGGACTACCTGATGGTGCCCGGCGCGCGCTTCGAGGACATCGTGCGCGCAGGCGCCGAGAATGGCGACTACATCGACGCGATCGGCCGGGTGGACGCCTGGATGGCCGAGCGGCTGGCGGCGCACCGCGCGGGCGACCGCACCCTGACCCAGCGGCTGGCCAACGGGCGCACCCTGCGAATCGTCGAGCGCCGGATGGCCGACGGCCATACCGTGGGCTTTCGCATCGATATTTCCGAGCTGGTGCGCAGCACCGAGGCGGCCGAGGCGGCGTCGCGCGCCAAGAGCCAGTTCCTGGCCAATATGAGCCACGAGATCCGCACGCCCATGAACGCGATCCTGGGCATGCTGGCCCTGCTGCGCAGGACCCCGCTGACACCGCGTCAGGCCGACTACGCGGTCAAGACCGAAGGTGCGGCACGCTCGCTGCTGGGCCTGCTCAACGACATCCTCGATTTCTCCAAGGTCGAGGCCGGCAAGCTGGCGCTCGATGTGCACCCCTTCCGCATCGATCAGCTGCTGCGTGATCTGTCGGTCATCGTCTCGACCAGCCTCGGCAGCAAGCCGGTCGAGCTGCTGTTCGATATCGACCCACGGCTGCCGCGCGAACTGGTGGGCGACGTGATGCGCCTGCAGCAGGTGCTGATCAACCTGACCGGCAATGCCATCAAGTTCACCGCCCGGGGCGAGGTGGTGCTGTCGATCCGCGTCGTGGCGCAGGACGACAGCCAGGTCAGCCTGGAGCTGGCGGTGCGCGACACCGGCATCGGTATCGCTGCGGACAACCAGGCGCGCATCTTCAACGGCTTCACCCAGGCCGAGGCGTCCACCACCCGGCGCTATGGCGGTACCGGGCTGGGCGTGGCGATCAGCCAGCGCCTGGTCGCGCTGATGGGGGGCGAACTGGCGCTGAACAGCAGCCTGGGCCAGGGCAGCCGCTTTCACTTCAGCATCACGCTGCCAGTGGCACCCGGGGCCGGCGTGGCCGGTGCGCCGCTGCCAGTGCCCGGCAGCAGCTTGCGCGCCCTGGTGGTGGACGACAACCCGACCGCGCGCCAAGTGCTGCAACGCATGGCCAGCGCGCTCGGCTGGACCGTCGACCTGGCCGACAGTGGCGAAGCCGCGCTGGCCCTGCTGCAAAACCAGGCAGCCCAGGGCATCCGCTGCCAGGCGGTGTTCGTGGACTGGCAGATGCCCGGCCTGGACGGCTGGGCCACCAGCCAGCGCATCCGCGAACTGGGCCTGGGCGGCACGGCGCCGGTGATCGTGATGGTCACTGCCCATGGACGCGAGATGCTGGCCCAGCGCAGCGCGCAAGAGCAGGCGCTGCTGGATGGTTTCCTTGTCAAGCCGGTCACCGCATCGATGCTGTTCGACGCGGTGGCCGACGCCGGCCTGGCGCGCGGCCTGCCGCGTCTGAACGGCCGGGCGGTGGTGCCAGGCCCGCAGCGCCTGGCTGGCCTGCGCCTGCTGGTGGCCGAGGACAACCTCAACAACCAGCAAGTGGCGCGGGAATTGCTGGAGGACGAAGGAGCCAGCGTGCAGATCGCCAGCAACGGCCAGCAGGCCGTCGAGGCCGTGGCCGCTGCCGACCCACCCTTCGACGTGGTGCTGATGGATCTGCAGATGCCGGTGATGGACGGCTTCAGCGCCACCCGGGCGATCCGCGAAGATCTGGCATTGCCTGCGCTGCCGATCGTGGCGATGACCGCCAACGCCATGGAGTCCGACCGGCTGGCCTGCCTGGCCGCCGGCATGAACGACCACGTCGGCAAGCCCTTCGACCTGGACCACCTGGTGCAGGTGCTGCGCCGCCTGGCCGGCCGAACCGAGGCGCTGGCCGACCCGATGCTGGCGGCCCGCACCGCCGGCCCGCTAGCGCCGGCGCTGGACCAGGCAGCCGCAGCCGCCGGCGTGCGGTTGGCACTGGCCATCGCCCGGCTGGGCGGTGACGCCCAGGTCTACCGGCGCATGTTGCAACGCTTTGTCAGCGACCTGGGCGATCTGCCAGCCGAACTGCAGGGCCTGGCCAGCCAGGCCGATGCGCCATCGGTGGCCCGCGCCCTGCACACCCTCAAGGGGGTGGCCGCCACGCTGGGGGTGGACGACCTGGCGAGCCTGGCCGCCCAGGGTGAGAAGCAGTTGGCGGGCGACTGCAGCGCCGCGCTGATTCGCCAGGTGGCGGCGCAGGCCTGCAGCGCCATCGGCGCGGCCGGCCCGCCCTTGGACGCCCTGCTGCAGGCGCTGCAGCCAGGCCTGGCCGGTACGCCGACCCGCGCTGCCACCCCCGCCGACCGACCGGCCCTGCAGCAGGGCCTGCGCCAACTGGCCGAATTGCTGCGCAATGCCGACATGGCCGCCGTCGACCTGCTGGCCAGCCTGCAGCGGCAGTTTGCAGGCACACTGGACGAACGTTTCCGGGCACTTGACGAAGCAGTCGCGGGGCTGGACTTCGACCCGGCCCTCGGGCACTGTACGCACCTGCTTGCCGATCTCGAAACATGACGCCACTACCCCAATTCACCGGCCCTGACGGCACGAGCGTTGTGCAGATGCCGGCGCGCCGGCCCCGCCTGCTGGTGGTCGATGACCAGCCGGTCAACATCCAGGCGATCTACCAGGCCTTTGCTGCCGACCACCAGGTGCTGATGGCCACCCAGGGCAGCCAGGCCCTGGCGCTGTGTGCCAGCCAGCAACCCGACCTGGTCTTGCTGGACGTGGTGATGCCTGGCATGGACGGGCACGAGGTCTGCCGCCAGCTCAAGGCCGACCCGCAGACCCGCGACATCCCGGTGATCTTCGTCACCGCCCACAGCGACGAGGCCGCCGAGACCCTGGGGCTGGACCTGGGTGCGGTGGATTTCATCTCCAAGCCTATCAACCCCAATATCGTGCGGGCGCGGGTGCGCACCCAGCTCACGCTCAAGGCCCAGGCCGACCTGCTGCGCCACTGGGTTTATATCGACGGCCTGACCGGGGTCTACAACCGGCGCCATTTTGATGAGCACCTGGCCGCCGAATGGGGCCGCGCCATGCGCAATGGCAGCGCGCTGAGCGTGGTGCTGCTGGATGTCGACCTGTTCAAGCGTTACAACGACCGCTATGGCCACCTGGCCGGTGACGATTGCCTGCGCCGCGTGGCCGCCGCGCTGAAGGCCGGCATCCGCCGGCCGGGCGACCTGGCCGCCCGCTATGGCGGCGAAGAATTCGTCTGCCTGCTGCCCGACACCCCCCTGAGTGGTGCGCTGACCCTGGCGCAGAGCCTGGGCGCGG
>JAYUQJ010000585.1:0-6527 GCA_043756825.1 Betaproteobacteria bacterium
GGACAAGCGGTCGCTGTATTTTTCGCACTTGGCCTGCAGATCGGCCAGGTCGACATTGCCCTGGCTGTCGCACTTGACCACCACCACCTGCATGCCGGCCATCTGGGCGCTGGCCGGGTTGGTGCCGTGCGCCGACTCGGGGATCAGGCAAAGACTGCGGTGCGGCTCGCCGCGCGAGGCATGCCAGCCGCGGATCGCCAGCAGGCCGGCGTATTCGCCCTGCGACCCGGCATTGGGCTGCAGGCTGATGCCGGCATAGCCGGTGGCCTGGCTGAGCCAGGCACAAAGCTGCTCGTTCAGCAGCGCATAACCGGCACGCTGCGCGGGGGGCGCAAAGGGGTGGATCTGGGCGAACTCGGGCCAGGTGATGGGGACCATCTCGCTGGTGGCATTGAGCTTCATGGTGCACGAACCCAGCGGGATCATGCTGCGGTCGAGTGCCAGGTCCTTGTCCGACAGGCTGCGGATATAGCGCAGCATCTCGGTCTCGCTGTGGTGGGTGTTGAACACCGGGTGGGCCAGGAAGGCGCTGCTGCGCCGCAGCGCAGGCGGGATCAGGGTGTCGATGCCGGCATCGAAGGCCGCCACGCTGGGCAGGGGTTGGCCCGGGCCGGCAAACCAGGACCACAGGGCGGCGATGTCGTCGCGGGTGGTGGTCTCGTCCAACGTCACACCCAGCAGCGTGGGTGAAATGCGCCGCAGGTTGGCGCCGCCGGCCAGGGCCCGGGACAGCACCGCGTTGGTGGCCGTGCCGGTGTCGATCATCAGGGTGTCGAAGGCATGGTGGCTCATCACCCGCTGGCCCAGATCGGCCAGCCCGCGCGCCAGGATGGCAGTGAAGCTGGCCACCCGGGTGGCGATGCGCAGCAGGCCCTGCGGCCCGTGGTAGACCGCATACATGCTGGCCATCACCGCCAGCAGCACCTGGGCGGTGCAGATGTTGGAGGTGGCCTTCTCGCGCCGGATGTGCTGCTCGCGCGTCTGCAGCGCCAGGCGGTAGGCGGGCTGGCCGTGGCTGTCGACGCTGACGCCCACCAGGCGGCCGGGCATCGAGCGCTTGTACTCGTCGCGGCAGGCCAGGTAGGCGGCATGCGGGCCGCCGTTGCCCATGGGCACGCCGAAGCGCTGGGTATTGCCCACCACGATGTCGGCACCGAACTCGCCCGGCGGCTTGATCAGGGTCAGCGCCAGCAGGTCGGCAGCGACGATCAACGCGGCTTGCCGGGCATGCGCCGCGTCGGCCACCGCTTGCAGGTCATGAATCAGGCCGGTGGTCGACGGGTACTGGGCAATCACCGCAAAGCAGTCGTGCTCTGCCAGCAATTGCGGCACGAAGCCCACCAGCACCTTCAGGCCCAGCGGCGCGGCACGGGTCTGGATCACCTCGAGGGTCTGCGGATGGCAGTCGCTGGCCACGATCACGGTGTCGGACTTCGATTTCACGCTGCGTTTGGCCAGGGTCATGGCCTCGGCTGCTGCGGTGGCCTCGTCCAGCATCGATGCGTTGGCGATGACCATGCCGGTGAGGTCGCAGACCATGGTCTGGAAGTTCACCAGCGCTTCCATCCGGCCCTGCGAGATCTCGGCCTGGTAGGGCGTGTAGGCGGTGTACCAGGCCGGGTTCTCCAGGATGTTGCGCTGGATGACACCGGGCGTGTGGGTGCCGTGGTAGCCCTGGCCGATGAAGCTTTTCTTGACCTGGTTGAGCGCGGCAATGGTTCGCAACTCGGCCAGCGCCTGGGCCTCGCCCAGGGGTGCGGGCAGGTCCATCGGCCGGGACCGGGCGATGCTGCGCGGCACGATGGCATCGATCAGCGCGCGCCGGGTGAAGCCGGGCTGGCCCGCGCCGATCAGCGCCAGCATGCGCTGCTGGTCGGCGGCGTCGGGGCCGATGTGACGGGCCACGAAGCCCGTGCTGTCTTCCAGGTCGGCCAGGGGAGGGTTGGCGGGCATCAGCATGGTGGGGCGATCGGACTGGGGCAAAACAAGGGGAGGCGGGCCGGTGGCAAGACAGCGGCCGGCGATTACAGGGTCTTGAGCAGGGCGTCGTAGGCGGGCGGGCCCATCAGCTGGCCGAACTGCGCCATGTCGCTGGCCTTGACCTTGAAGAACCAGCCCTCGCCCATCGGATCGGTGTTGGCCAGCGCCGGGTTGTCGCGCAGGGCCTCGTTGACCTCGACCACCTCGCCGCTGACCGGCATGAAGATGTCGGCTGCCGCCTTGACCGACTCGACCACCCCGGCCACCTCGCCCTGGGCATAGCTCTGGCCCACATTCGGCAGGTCGACATAGACCACGTCACCCAGTGCGTCCTGGGCATGCAGGGTGATGCCGACCACGGCGGCCTCGTGGTCTGCGGTGTTGATCCATTCGTGGTCTGGGGTGAACAGGGTTGTCATGGGCGGCCTTTTTGTCAGGGCGAGGGTGGTGGGAAAAGGGCAGGCACAGGCCGGGCACGGTGGTGCCTGGGGCATACCCGGGAGAGACTCAGCGCTGGTAGCGGTGGGGCACGAAGGGCATGTTGGCGATGCGCATGGGCTGGCGTTTGCCGCGGACCTCGGCGTAGACCTCATGCTGCAAGCCGGCATGGTTGACGGCCAGGTAGGCCATCGCCACCGGCACCTGGGCGCTGGGGCCCAGCGTGCCGCTGGTGACGCGACCGAGCGGGCGGCCATGGCTGTCGACGATGGGCGTGCCCTCGCGCACGGGCACCCGCTCCAGCCCCACCAGGCCGACCCGCTTGACCGCCGGGCCGGTGGCCATCTGGCCTTCGATCACCGAGGCCCCGGGGTAATGGCCGGCACGTGCGCCGCCGGGCCGTCGCACCTTCTGGATCGCCCAGACCAGGCCGGCCTCGACCGGGGTGCTGCGGGTGTCGATGTCATGGCCGTACAGGCACAGGCCGGCTTCCAGCCGCAGGGTGTCTCGGGCACCCAGGCCGGCGACCTGCACTTCGGGCTGGGCCAGCAAGGCGCGCGCCAGGGCCTCGGCCTGGTGGCCGGCCACCGAGATCTCGAAGCCGTCCTCGCCGGTGTAGCCCGATCGGGTGACATAGGCCGGTATCTCGCCGAGCAGCAATTCAGCCCCGGTCATGAAGGCCAGCGTGGCCACCCCCGGCTGCAGGCGAGCCAGCGCCGTGACGGCCTGGGGCCCCTGCAGCGCCAGCAGCGCCTGATCGGGCAGGGCCACCACGCTGCAGCGGTGGCCGATCTGGGTGATCAGGTGGCGCGTGTCGTCGACCTTGCAGCCGGCATTGACCACCAGGAACAGGTGGTCGGGACGTCGCACCACCATCAGGTCGTCAAGCAGCCCGCCCTGGGCATTGGTGAAAAAGGCATAGCGCTGGCGGTCGAGTGCCAGGTCGACGATGTCCTGGGGCAGCAAGGTCTCCAGCGCGGCCGCAGCGCCATCGCCACGCAGCTGCAGCTGGCCCATGTGCGAGACGTCGAACAGCGCCGCAGCCCGGCGGCAGTGGCGGTGCTCGGCCAGGATGCCGGCCGGATAGCTCACCGGCATGTCGTAGCCGGCAAACGGCACCATCTTGGCACCCAGGGACAGGTGCAGTGCGTGCAACGGGGTCTTCTGCAGGTCAGCGGACATGGAGGTCTCCTACAAGGGCACTGCCAGCCACCGACCTGAGTTGCCAGGTGGGTGGAAGGGGCCCCCGCTGTCCGCTTTACCTGAGAGATTGGCGGGGCCGGTGTGGCCGGGATCCCGTTTGCCCCTTCGGTGGGCCGGCCCGCAGGCTGCTTGCGCAGACCGCCACCTGCCTCTCTCCAGTGAGGAGCGCCTGTGTGTGCAGACGCTTTGTCAGTCCTTTTGCCTGAGCGTTCGAAGGTTTGATCCCCTGCGCCTTCGGCGGCCTGGCGGGCAGACCCGTCCGGCTCTCTCCTGACATGCGTGGCAGTCTAGCACCCGGCCTGGCGGGCGCACATCAGGCGCCGGCCCGGCCCGCAGCCACCAGCCGGCGCAGCTTGCGCACCGCGCTGTCTACGCTGGTCAGCACTGGCAGGCCGGTGGCCTGCGCCACCTGCGGCGCCGCGCGCGCCAGGCTGAACTGGGCCAGGGCTATCACGCTGCATCCCTGGGCCAGCAAAGCCAGGGCGGCGGCCACCGCACCCTCGTCATGGGCCGCCGTGTCGCCGGCATCGAGCGCGCTCATCGACCCCTGCGCCAGTGCGCAGCATGGCTGGTGTGCGGCCGAAAACTCGGCAGGCATTGAATGCAGCGTGGGCGCAAAGCTGGCCACCAGGCCGATGCTGCCGCCGCGCTGCGCCACCAGCGCCTCGGCCTCTTCGACCATCGCCTCATTGGGCTTGAGCACCGGCACCCCGGGATGGCGGGCCGCCACCGCGTCGATGCACGGGCCGAAGGCCGAGCAGGTGAACAGGATGGCGTCGGCGCCCTGGTCCAGGCAGTAGCCGGCCAGGGCCAGAAAGCGCCGGGTCATGGCCGGGTCCAGCCGGCCGGTGCGTGCCAGGTCGGCCGACAGGCTGTCGTCCAGCAGGTTCATGCGCTCGGCCTCGGGCCAGTCGCGGGCCAGCGCGGCATTGATGGGCGCCGGCGAATGCGCCAGGGCATGGATCAGGGCAATGCGGGTCATCTGTCGATTGTGGGCCGGCGCAGCGGGGCTTGGGTACAGTCGCAGCGTGACCCCAGACCGCATCGCCGACGATCCCGCGCAACTGCGCCGCATCCTGCAGGACTGCCGCACCATTGCAGTGGTGGGGCTGTCGGCCGAATGGCACCGCCCCAGCTACTTTGCCGCCAAATACCTGCAGGCCAAGGGCTACCACATCGTGCCGGTGAACCCGCGCTACCCGGTGATCCTGGGCCAAGCCTGCTTTGCGCGGCTGGAGGACATCCCCTTCCCGGTCGACATGGTCGACGTGTTCCGCAAGCCGGCCGACCTGCCGCCGATCGCTGCCAGCGCGGTGGCCATCGGTGCCCGCTGCCTGTGGCAGCAACTGGGGGTGGTCAACCTCGAGGCCGATGCCATCGTCCGGGCCGCCGGGCTGGCCAGCGTGATGGACCGCTGCGTGAAGATCGAGCATGCCCGGCTGTTTGGCGGCCTGCACTGGGCCGGCGTCAACACCGGGGTGATTTCGGCGCGGCGCATGGGCTGATGCCGCAGCCGAACCGGACCTGGCCATGAACGACCGCAACTTCCGCCCCGAAACCCTGGCCATCCACGCCGGCCAGATCCCCGACGCCGCCACCGGCGCGCGGGCCCTGCCGATCTACCAGACCAGCAGCTTCGTGTTCGACAGCGTTGAGCATGCGGCCAGCCTTTTCAACCTGCAGACCTTCGGCAATGTCTACTCGCGCCTGAGCAACCCCACGGTCGCGGCGCTGGAAGAGCGGGTGGCGGCGCTGGAAGGCGGCCGCGCGGCGGTGGCTTCGGCCAGCGGCATGGCGGCCGAGGCGATGGCGCTGATGACCATCCTGCAGGCCGGCGACCATGTGGTGGCGGCCGGCGCGCTGTACGGCGGCTCGGTGTCGATGCTGGCGGTGAGCTTGGCCAAGTTCGGCATCACGGTCACTTTCGTGGACGCCACCCGGCCCGAGGCCTTTGCCGCCGCGATCCAGCCCAACACCCGGGCCCTGTTTGCCGAGAGCCTGGGCAACCCCAGCATGGTGGTGCTCGACATCGCCGCAGTGGCCGAGGTGGCGCATGCCCACGGCCTGCCGCTGTTGATCGACAACACCGTGCCCAGCCCTTTTCTGTGCAACCCGCTGGCGCTGGGGGCCGACGTGGTGGTGCACTCGGCCACCAAGTACCTGGGTGGCCATGGCACCACGCTGGCCGGGGTGCTGGTGGAGGGCGGCCGCTTCCCGTGGGACAACGGCAAGTTCCCGGGCATGACCGAGCCGTCCGTGGGCTACCACGGGGTGAGGTTTTACGAGACCTTTGGCGACTTCGGCTTCTCGATGCGCTGCCGCATGGAGACCTTGCGGGTGTTCGGTGCCGCGCTCGGCCCGATGGCGGCCTGGCAGATCCTGCAAGGTATCGAGACCCTGCCGCTGCGCATGGAGCGCCACTGCAGCAATGCGCTGGCGGTGGCCCGCTTCCTGCAAGGCCACCCCCAGGTGGCCTGGGTCAACTATCCCGGCCTGCCCGACCATCCCCAGCATGCGCTGATGGCGCGCCAGATGCGCGGTGCCTCGGGCCTGCTGGTCTTCGGTGTGCAGGGTGGCGAGGCAGCCGGGGTGCGTTTCATTGAGGCGGCCCGCTTCATGAGCCACCTGGTCAACATCGGCGACACCCGCACGCTGATCAGCCATCCGGCGTCCACCACCCACCGCCAGCTGGACCCGGCCCAGCAGCGGGCTGCCGGCGTGCTGCCCGACATGGTGCGAATTTCGGTGGGGCTGGAGCATATCGACGACATCCTCTGGGACATCGACCAGGCCCTGGCGGCGGCCGGCCGCGCCTGAGAGACTGAGAGTTTTTCGATCATGCCCGCTCACCACCCCAAAACGCACCCGCTCGTCGTTGCAAATGCTCGCCATAGCCCGGGCTATGG
>JAYUQJ010000586.1:0-6523 GCA_043756825.1 Betaproteobacteria bacterium
CGCGCGACCTGCATCGCCTCGGCCAGGTTCAGGCCATGCTGCATCTTCATCGCCTCCAGCACCAGCGCTTCGGCGCCGGCCGCCAGGGTGTCGCCGACCGCGGCATGGAACTGCACCAGGCGGCCGGCCATCGGTGCCCGCAGCGCCAGGTGGCCGGCGGGCAGCGCCTCGTCGAGGCCCGTAGCGGCTGCCGCAGTGGGGTGGCCAGCGGGTGCGGGTGCGGGCGATGCCGCATCGGTGTGCGCGGTGAGTTGGCCTTGCAGCGTGGGCCACTGCGTCTCCAGCCAGCGCGTGTGCAGCGGCAGCTGCTGCAGCACATCGGGGTGGGCGGCCAGTGCGCGAAGCAGCGGCAGATTGGTGGCCAGGCCCTCCAGCCGACACTCGGCCAGGGCCCGCTGCGAGCGCCGCATCACATCGCTGAACGACCCGCCTGGGTGGCTGACGATCAGCTTGGCCAGCAGGCTGTCATGGTGGGGCGATGGCGCCAGGCCGGCCTCGGCATACGTGTCGACGCGCACGCCGGGGCCTTGCGCCCAGTCGCAGCGCTGGATGCGGCCGGCCGATGGCCGCACCTGGCCCTGGGCGTCCAGCGTTTCGGCATTGATGCGCCACTGCACCGCAAAGCCGCGCACCGGCGGGGGCTGCAGGGGGTCCAGCCCCAGCTCGGCCAGGCTGCGGCCGGCGGCGATGCCAATCTGTGCCTGCACCAGATCCACGCCGGTGACGGCCTCGGTGATGGTGTGCTCCACCTGCAGGCGCGGATTGGCCTCGATGAAGACCAGCGGCTGCTCGACCGAGGCCGCGTCGACCAGGAACTCGAAGGTGCCCAGGCCCTGGTAGCCGCAGGAGCCGGCCAGACGCAGCGCGGCGGCCACCATCGTGCTGCGCAGCGCCGGGCTCAGGCCTGGGCTGGGCGCGATTTCCACCAGTTTCTGGAAGCGCCGTTGCAGCGTGCACTCCCGTTCGCCCAGCGCCATCACCTGCCGGCCGTCGCCGATCACCTGCACCTCCAGGTGGCGGGCGCGGCCGATCAGGCGCTCGGCGTAGACGGCGGCTTCGCCAAACGCCGCCAGGGCTTCGGCGCTGCAGCGCGCGAAGGCTTCGGGCAATCCGGCCGGGTCGAACACCGCCCGCATGCCGCGCCCGCCGCCGCCGGCCACCGCCTTGAGCATCACGCCGCAATGCGGGTCGAGCGCGCGCTGGGCCCTGAAGACGGCCTCGATTTCGGCCAGGCCGGCCGCGCCGGTGCCCGCCAGCAGCGCTACCCCCAGCCGGGCAGCCAGGCGCCGGGCACTGGCCTTGTCACCGAACAGCGCCAGTTGCGCCGGCGTGGGCCCGATGAAGCACAGGCCGGCATCGGCCACGGCCTGGGCAAAGTCGGCGCGCTCGCTCAGGTAGCCATAGCCCGGGTGCACCGCATCGCAAGCCTGTTGGCGGGCGATGCCGACCAGGGCCGCGATGTCGAGGTAGGCGGCCGGGCCGGTGGCGTCCAGCGCGACGGCGGCGTCGGCCAGCCGGGTGTGCAGGGCGCCGTCATCGTCACGCGAAAACACCGCGACGGTGCGCAGCCCCAGGTCTTGGGCAGCGCGCACGATGCGCACCGCAATTTCGCCGCGGTTGGCGATCAGCAGGGTCTTGAACATTGAGCAAGCTATCCTTGAGACAGTAGTAGCCGATACGCTTTGCCGTCAGGATCTTGGAAGTTGTTCCTCATTCCGTGGCTAGTGCAGAGGGAAGTCGGGATACGCGCAGGGCCAAAGCGGTCCTGCCCAGGGTCAGTGTTGCAAGAACGGGAGTCAACCCGGCGCAAATAGGGGAGTAGACAAAATTGTTCGACTTTGAAGGGTGGCGTAAGGCGTTCCTGGCTCACCGCAATCTCACTCGCCCCAACGGCGAAATGCTTTTTGCGTACCGAGCTTCTAAGGACGAGTACCTGGACTTGCGCGCAGTCTTGGCAACCAAACTGGCGCACTTGAGTGGCGAGTCTTGGATCTTTGGATCTGCAGCGGAGTGTGCCTGCTTCGTCCTGTATGCCGCCGAGTGGTGGCATCGTGAGTACGCAGGCGGCGCCTGGCGGTGGACGCACATTCTTGAGTCGATCTGGCCAACCTTCAACGTGGACGTCCTCGAGCGTACCTACGCAGTAGAGCGAGGGCTGCGGGCATGGGGGCACCTGCCGAGCGGCGCCGGCAAGCGGTATCTCGGGGCGATCGTGGCGCACGGCGGGCTGCCGCTCCAACTGGTGGCCAAGGGTGACGGCGCCATCATCAAGCTTTTGATCCGTGGCACCCGGCAGGCGCAGCTTTTTGCCTGGGATTCAGTACGGCTGGAGGGATTCTTCGCGGCGCATGAACAGGATCTGGTTCAGCACCTGCGAAACGACGACATCTATCGGCTGTTGGCCTCTGTGGTCCTGACAGTTCTGGCGTTGCGGCATGAATGCGTATTGGCAGGGGTTAGCAATCCTGTGGACGTGCTGGATCGCACCCAGCCAAACTGGCGAGAACGGTTCCCGATGGCCGTTGACGACAGCTCGGCGGAGCCGCTGCTGGTGGGGCTTGTGCAAGAAGCCGCCCGCGAGGTCAAGGCGGTGGTCATGTATCCCGTGGTGGCAAGCCGCTCATTGCTTGCGCGCGCGGACGATGCGATCTTCGAGCTTGCCCTGGCGCTGGAGATGCCCAGCAGTATGTCGCTTGCCGCCCTGGCAGGTGCCTGCGGAATGTCGCCAGACGCCCTGCCGCAGGCCTTCAGTTTGGAAGCAATTGGTGCGAGCCGGTTGCCCCTGGGCGACGGGCGCCAGCTATTGGGTGGATCTGACACCGCTGTGGTGCTTACAGGCCGCACCAAACGCATCATCGGCAACGCCGCTCTCCACGAACAGCTACTTGTGCTGCGCGGTATGGGCGAAGATCTACATGAGGCTGTCGGTATTCCGGGCGCAGACGCGTTGGATGAAGCCCAGCCCTGGGTGTTTGCGGTACGAGATACCGATCTGATCTTGGCCGGTTTGGGCTCATGCCGGTTGGCAGACCAGCGATGCCTGGTCGCAGTGGCAGAGGGTGTAGACCTTGTGCCAGATAACAGCGCCGCTGTCACCACACTCAAGGGCGAGACGGAAGGGCTCTCGCCTAACCGCTGGATTTATGAAGTCAGCGGCTCGGCCACGGTCATTTGCGACGGCGACCGGTACAGCATTAGAACGGCGCAGGATGTTGGTGCAACCGATCAACTGGTTTGGAAGGGAAGGCGTGCGCCATATGCCGCACGCCCCTTGCCCGTCTACCAGGGCGTGCCGCAGCTGTGCCGGCTTACCGTCGATGGCGCGCTGATACCGGTGGCTGCACGCAGCCTGGAATGGGTGATGCCGACCCGTCTTGGTGCTCGCGTCGACAACCCCCGTATGCACCGAGGCCCGATTGACGCTTGGCTGGTTCAGGATGGCATTCGCCAGCGGCGCTTCCGGATGGCGCTCGTGTCTCCCGAGGCGCGCATCCGATTCCACTCGGGCGATTCAGAGCGAGAAGGCGCTATCGAGTTTCATGGCTGGGGCATCAGCAGCTTGGCTGCGCCAGAGGCGTTGTCGCGACGACAGGATATTCAGCCAAGCCTGGCAAGGCTCGAACTCGCCTGCAATGCGCGACCTCCCGTGACCCTGGGTGTGTCCGTTTGCTGGCCCAACAGCGCGCATTCGCTTCGGCTGGACTTGCCATTTCCTTCAACTGGTGGACGATTCGCCGGGCAAACCGGTGCGGCATTGGCCGCAGGTCTGGCACTACCGCTCAGAAGGTTGCGGGAGATTCGGGCCCAGGTCTTTGATCGCAACCCGGACGCGCCGAAGCGCTACACGCTGATCATGGAGCTGGTCGGTGGCAGCAGCAGATTGGTGGCGGAGCACGCTATACCAATCGACCGGCAAGGCTTCGGCGAATTGCGCCTTCTGGAGCTCGAAACTAGCGTGCAAGGTCTCATGTGCCAGAGCAACGCGCTCGATGCGCGCGTCGATCTTCGGATCTGTCTGGGGCAATCACCCATCGCCACGATGCGGCTGACTCGGTACGACGCGGATCTCGAGCGGCGAGCGCTCGCCATGGCCGTGTCGGACGACTGCCTCGCGCGCCTGAGCCCCGAGGAGCTGGCGGGCGTGAAGCTGAGGGCCCTGCCGATGCTCACGGCGGAGGCCAAGGAAGTCGAACTGGCACAAAGCTGCTCCAGCGGCGTCCCGGTTGGACGCTGGGAACTAGCGAGTCTTCCGGCGAGCCAAGGTCCGTGGTTGGTTTATCCGGCCGCTGACTCAACGATGCAACTGCGACCGACGCTGTACCCAGGACTTGCAATTGGTGCGCAGCCCGCAGGCGCCACGACGCATTGCCCTTTGGCCCAATCGATGGCTTTGACGGACGCAGACGAGCGCACCCGCGCCATAGGGCAGGTGGTGACCCACATGTCGAATGATCTCGACCATGTCTCCTGGACGCTGATCATTCGACAGTACCAACTGCTGTCTCACTTGCCCCTAAGCACGCTTGACTACTGGCGTGTCATCGGCCGTGACATGAACGCTGCACTTGCTGCGGTCTTGAGGTTGTCCGTTGACATGACGTCGCTGATGACCCGGATGCGTGACGAACTGGGCGTTATCTGGGAGCTGACGCCGACAGCGACACTGAGTGCTGGCCTGGGCCTGCTCAGTACCTCATGGGCGCGGCCGTTCAAGGTGGAGCCCCAGGACCCTTGGGTCCGAACCCTTGTCGAGCCAGTGTTCCAGTCGGTAGGCCAGGTGGACCCCATCCTGGGAGAGCTGGTACATCTGGCCTTGTTTCAGGCAGGCTTCAATCGCCATGAGGGGCTCGACCGCCTGATTGCATCGGTCAGCGCCGGGGGTCGGGCGCAACTTCAGCAACTTTGGATCGGAGAAGGCAGCTTGCTGCAGCGGTTCTTGCTGCGTACCCATGCCGAGGATCGAATCTGGCCGGCGTTCGGTCTGACCAAAGCGCTGCTTCAGGCTCTGCAGCAGCACGCGCCAGACGCGGCGGATCGGCTACTCAAAGACTTCAGCCGTGATCTGCTGTGGCTGCCAACAGCTGGGCAGACAGGACAGTATTCGAAGAACATGAAGGAAGACGTCGCAAATGCCCCCCTTCTGGCTGCGCTTCTAGCCCAGCTTTGTCCATCGCAATCTGCGTGGAGAACTGAGCAAGTGATGGCTCAGCTCAGGCGGATCCGAAGCTTTGACCCCGGGTGGTTTGACGTGAGCTGCCGTGCAGGCACATTGGTCGCCATCATCCTCATCGAACAGGCCCAGCAGCCAAATCGGAAGTCGACGGCGCCGAGTACCGCGCGGAACGCCAGCACGCATGGTCATCGGACTTCATCCAACCCGCCCGCTCAAGTCAGGCGCTTGCCACGAGCTGTCGACTCAGCAGGCTAATCAATAGCGCCACGACATCCCGAACTTGAGATCCAGCGATGCAGTCCAACTACTTTTCATCCTTGCTGCCTGAACTCAGCACACGCGCCGCACGAGCGACGATCAGCAAACTCGGGTTCTCGAATGCACCTTTGCGCCGTCACTTGCTCGATGTGTTCGCAAGCGGCTATGGCGAGCCGGGCTGCTTTTTGGGAGACCCGGTCTTCGAAGCGACGTTCGGCTGGAAGCGGGCCGACACCACGATGGCCGCCCTTGCCAAGACCTTGCTGCACCCGGACCTGGTCGATGCCATGGACAAACCGTGGGGCGACAACGCCAAGGAGTATCAGTTCCCGAGGACAGGCAACCCCTACACCCATCAACTCGCTGCCTGGCATGCGCTGCTGGGGCCGGGGTATCAGTCTGTGGTGGTGACAAGTGGGACGGGCAGCGGAAAGACAGAATGTTTCATGGTGCCTGTGCTTAGCAGTCTGGCTCTGGCGCGCAGCAAGGAAAAGGAGATCCAGGGTGTTCGTGCCTTGTTCCTCTATCCGCTGAACGCGCTGATCCAAAGCCAGCGCGAGCGCCTGCGCGCCTGGACCGGGCCGTTCAACGGCGATGTTCGCTTCTGCTTGTACAACGGCATGACACCGGAGGAGCAGAAGGCAGAGAAGTACCGCGAAGCGCCGAACGAAGTCCATGATCGGGTCACGCTTCGCGCGAATCCGCCAGCCATCCTGGTCACGAATCCGACGATGCTGGAGTACATGCTGGTTCGCGCGCAAGATGCGCCGATCCTGGACAAGTCCCAGGGCAAGCTGGAGTGGATCATTCTCGATGAGGCGCACAACTACGTGGGCTCTCAGGCCGCTGAGCTGGCGTTGTTGCTGCGCCGGGTGCTGCATGCGTTTGGCACCGGTGCCGAGCGCGTTCGGTTTGTGGCCACGTCAGCCACGATCGGTTCTGGTGATAGCGGCGCAAAGGTGCAGCTTCAGGAGTTTCTGGCCAATCTGGCTGGCATGGTTGGCGACAATTATCTTGGCCGGTCGACGACAACTATCTTGGCCGGTTGAAGGCCGCATCCGGGCTGGTCCGGGAGGCGGGGTTACCTTGGGT
>JAYUQJ010000587.1:0-18970 GCA_043756825.1 Betaproteobacteria bacterium
TTGAGAAAAGTAAACCATGTGGAGCTTCAACCCAGCCATGAAACTTTCAAGCTACAGGCGCCGTCTCCAGACACGGGCCGGGGGCGCATACGCCCCACGATGAGATTATGGTGGCAAAAGACAAGGCGCCACCAGTGCCGTCCAACAGGGGCAAACCCGCAAGTATCATGAGTGTTGCCTGGCGGGTACAAACTGCCCCTTCAAGGCGTGCCGGGCGTGCGCGCCGGCCCTGTCGGCCCCGCTGCGGTGCATTGCCGCGCTTGCCCTCGGCCGGGGGCCTACTCTTTATCGCGCCCGGGCGCCTGCCGATGGACCTGCTCAAACCCCTGATCGCGCTGCTGGCCATCGTCAACCCGATCGGCGCCGTGCCCTTCTTCCTGGCTTTCACCCAGGGGCTGAGCCGGCAAGAGAGGCAACGCACCCTGCGCGTCAGCGCCTTCTCGGCGTTTTGCGTGATCGCGATCAGCGGCCTGGCCGGCCTGCACATCATCGGCTTCTTCGGGATCTCCATCGCCTCGTTCCAGGTCGGCGGCGGCATGCTGTTGCTGATCTCTGCCATGCACATGCTCAACGCCCAGCCGGCCGAGAGTGGCAAGGACGATGTGGAAGAGGGTCGCTCGAAGGTGGACGCCGGTGCCAGCGTGGCGGTGGTGCCCTTGACCATTCCCCTGCTCACCGGCCCGGCCACGATCTCGACCATGGTGATCTATGCCGAGAAGACCCGCACCTTCGTCGAGCATGCGGTGCTGGTCGGCTATGGCGTGGTGATCGGCCTGGCCACCTATGCCGCGTTTGCCGCCTCGGGCCGCATCGCCAAGGTGCTGGGGCGCACCGGCATCAATGTGATGACCCGGTTGATGGGCCTGATCCTGGCCGCGATGGCCGTGGAGTTGCTGGCCGACGGGCTGGTCAAATTGTTTCCCATCCTGGCCAGCCCGACGCTGCGCTGAATCCCACCACGGCCCTGCCCATGCCTCAACCCCTGCCCCACGCCAACGCGCCGCCTTATGACTACATCGTGATCGGCGCGGGCACCGCCGGCTGCCTGTTGGCCAACCGCCTGAGCGCCGACCCGGCCAAACGGGTGTTGCTGATTGAAGCTGGCGGCAATGATGATTACCTGTGGGTGCATATTCCCGTGGGCTACCTGTATTGCATCGGCAACCCGCGCACCGACTGGCTCTACCAGACCGAAGCCGAAGCCGGCCTGAACGGCCGCAAGCTGCGCTACCCGCGCGGCAAGGTGCTGGGCGGCTGCAGCAGCATCAACGGCATGATCTATATGCGCGGCCAGCAGCGCGATTACGACAGCTGGGCCGCCGCCACGGGCGATGCGCGCTGGCGCTGGGACGCCTGCCTGCCCTTCTTCAAGCAGCACGAGGACCACTGGCGTGGTGCCGATGGGCTGCATGCGGCGCCCGGCTTTGACGCCACCGGCGAACGCTCGGGCGGCGAGTGGCGGGTGGAGAAGCCGCGCCTGTCCTGGGAAATCCTGGACGCGTTCGCGGCGGCGGCGCAGCAGGCCGGCATCCCGGCCACGCCCGACTTCAACCGCGGCAACAACGAGGGCGTGGGCTATTTCGAGGTCAACCAGCGCAAGGGTGTGCGCTGGAACGCCACCAAGGCCTTTTTGCGCCCGGTGCAGCACCGCGACAACCTGCAGGTGTGGACCGGCGCCCAGGTGCTGCGCCTGGTGACCCAGCGGGATGACCGAGGCCTGCGGGTGACCGGCGTGGAGGTGCGTCCCGAGGGCCGCGACCACCGGCCTGGCGCGGCTTTGATAGCCCGGCTGCGCGACGCTGCCGGCTGTGAGGTCGTGATGGCCGCCGGCGCCATCGGCACGCCGCAGATCCTGCAGCTGTCGGGCATCGGCCCGGGCAGCTTGCTGCAGCGGCACGGCATCAGCGTGCAGCATGACCTGCCCGGCGTGGGCCAGAATCTGCAAGACCACCTGCAGATACGTGCGGTTTTCGAGGTGCAGGGCGTCAAGACCCTCAACACCCAGGCCAACTCGCTGCTCGGCAAGGGCCTGATCGGGCTGGAATACCTGTTGCGCCGCAGCGGGCCGATGAGCATGGCGCCGTCGCAGCTGGGCTGCTTCACCCGGTCCGGGCCCGAGCAGGAGTGGCCCAATCTGCAGTACCACGTGCAGCCCTTGTCGCTGGACGCCTTTGGCGAGCCGCTGCACCGCTACAACGCCTTCACGGCCAGTGTCTGCAACCTCAATCCGACCTCGCGCGGGCAGGTACAGATACGCTCACCGCGGGCCGAGGACGCGCCGGCGATCCAGGCCAATTACCTGTCCACCGAGCAGGACCGCCGCGTGGCGGCCGAGTCGCTGCGAGTGACACGCCGCATCGTGGCCCAGGCCGCGCTGGCCCCTTACCGGCCGCGCGAGGTCAAGCCCGGCCCGCAGTTCAGCACCGATGAAGAGCTGGCCCGGCTGGCCGGCGACATCGGCACCACCATCTTCCATCCGGTGGGCACCGCCCGCATGGGCCGTGCCGACGATCCGCTGGCGGTGGTCGACCCCGAGTTGCGGGTGCGTGGGGTGGCCGGCCTGCGCATCGCCGACGCCAGCATCATGCCCAGCATCACCAGCGGCAACACCAACTCACCCACGCTGATGATTGCCGAGCGCGCGGCCAGCCTGATGCGGGGCCTTTGACGGGCCTGGCGCAGAGGTGATTGCCATCGATTGCAAACCGTTGTCGCGAGCAGGTCAAAATGGCGGGTTATCCCGGGGTGACGCCCCCTGGGGCGCTGCCTACAGTGCGCCCACTCGGCAGTTGCGGCCGACCAGATCCGGCCGCACAGGCCTGGGGGACTGAGGAGACATCGCGATCACCACAACCATGGGTGACCGACCCCGGCGCATCAAAAGTACACGGCGCCACGCTGGGCGGGCCCCGACTGCACCACGCCAGGCTTTGCGGCCTGGCGTTTTTTTTGGTCTGCCGCACTCGGGCGAATGGGGTGCAGGCACCGATATGTGCGGTTTGCGGGGCGCGATTCGACGCACCGGGCCGGCGCATGCCAGGCTAGCCTCGTCACTTGTTCCCAACCCTGGGGTCAGCCCCCGAGGCGCCTTCTCGACCATGCCCGTCGACCCGCAATTGCGCAACTTCGAGATCGACATCCCGGCCCAGCCCGAGGTGCTGGTGCGCTTGTCCCTGCTGCTGGCCGAGGACGACGTCAACCAGCAGGCGGTGGCGGCACTGGTGGAGTCGGACATGGCGCTGGCTTCGTCGGTGATGCGGGCGGTGAACTCGTCCCTCTATGGCTTGCAGGGCCGGGTGCAGAGCGTGCAGCAGGCTGTTACCTACCTGGGCACGGCCGAGGTGTCGGGCATCACCTTCGAGATGGGCCTGCGCGCGGCGTTTGCACCGGCGCCCGAGCTGGATTTGATCTGGATCCGGGCGGCCCAGCGCAGCCGCCTGATGAGCCGTCTGGCACAGATGTTGGGCCAGGATGCCTGGGCTGCGCATTCGGCCGGCTTGTTCGAGGAATGCGGCAAGGCGGTGCTGTTCCGCCATGCACCCGACCACTACCGGGCGATGTTGCGCGCAGCCGGCAACGACGCCGACCTGTGCCAGCTGGAGCAGGCGGGCTTTGGCATGAGCCACGATGTGATGGGTGCGGCCCTGTGCGAAAGCTGGGGCCTGGGCGCGCTGGCGGTGGCCAGCGTGCGCCACCATGTGCGCGCCCAGGGCCTGCTGGTGCTGGACCTGCCCGCGCCGCAGCGCGGCGCGCTGGCGATGTCGGTGCTGGCGGCGGCGCTGATGGCCGCGCCCGACAGCCTGGAGTGGGTGGCCGACGCCCTCTGCCCCCAGGCCGGCCTGGACCTGACCCTGACGCTGCGCGTCGCGCGCCGCCTGGGTGAACAGTTCGACCAGGCGCGCGAGAACGGCCGGGTGCCCTGACCAGCGCCCTTGCATCCAGCCCGCGGGGCTTACCGTAGGTCAAGGCAATGCGCCGCGCCGGTCCGCGCGATGATCGGCCCGATGGAGATACCGGATTGCCCCAGCCCGCCCCCGCCGACACTGAAATCGCGTCGCGTCCGCCAATCCGGATGACGACCATCCTGGCCTGGGTGTCGGCACTGCTCTTGCTGCTGGGCCTGGGTGTCTGGGCCGTGCGCGCGCCGGCCTCGGTGCTGAATGCGCTGGCGTCCGTGGGCAGCCACCAGGCCGCCACCGGGCTGGCCTATGGCCGGCTGCCGCGCCAGCGGCTCGATCTGTACCTGCCTGGCCGCGTCGCCCCGGCGGGCGGTCATCCGGTAGTGGTGTTCTTCTATGGCGGCTCGTGGAACCGCGGCGAGCGTGCCGACTACCGCTTCGTGGGCGAGTCGCTGGCGGCGCGTGGCGTGATCACCTTGGTGGCGGACTACCGGCTGTATCCCGAGGTGCGCTACCCCGACTTCCTGGACGACTGCGCGCAGGCCCTGGGCTGGGGCCTGCGAGAGGCCGGCCGCCTGGGCGGCAATCCGCAGCGGGTGTTCGTGATGGGGCACAGCGCCGGGGCCTATAACGCGGCGATGCTGGCGCTGGACGCCAGCCGCCTGGCCAGCACCGGCCTGGGGCCGCAGGCGCTGGCCGGCTGGATCGGCCTGGCCGGGCCTTATGACTTTTTGCCGATGAGCAACCCGGATGCCCGGCCGGTGTTCTTCCACCCGCGCTACCCACCCGGCACCCAGCCCCTGGAACATGCCGGTGCGCGGGCGCCGCGCAGCTTTCTGGCGGCCGCCGCAACCGACGAGCTGGTCAACCCCCAGCGCAACAGCGTGCAGCTGGCACAAAAGCTGCGCCAGGCCGGCGTGCCGGTGGACCTGCACCTCTACCCCCGCGTCAACCACCTCAGCCTGGTGGCGGCGATGGCCTGGCCCTTGCGCGGCCTGGCCCCGGTGCTGGACGATGTGGTGGGCTTCATCGAGGCGGCGCCGGCACGGCGCTGAAGCGCGCAAAGCCCGGGCGCGGGTGCGCAGGCGGCCGCCGCACGCTCAATCCACCTTGGCGCCCGAGGCCTTGACCACCGCCGCCCATTTGCGGGTTTCGGCGGCGATGAAGGCGGCGAAGTCGGCGCTGCTGGTGCCCCCGGGGATCGCGCCCTGGGCCTGCAGCCGCTCTTTCAGCGCCGGGCTGCCCAGGGCCTTGACAGTCTCCTGCTGGAGCCGGGTGACGATCTCGGGCGGCGTGCCGGCCGGCGCCATCAGGCCGAACCAGGAGCTGGCGTCGTAGCCCTTGAGCGCGGGCCCGCCGGCCTCGGCGATGGTGGGCAGCTCAGGGATCGCGTCCGACCGCCGGGCGCTGGTCACCGCCAGGGCCTTGAGCTTGCCCGACCGGATGTGCGGCAAGGCCGAGGGCAGGTTGTCGAACATCAGGTCCATGCTGCCGCCGATCAGGTCGATCAGCGCCGGGCCCGAACCGCGGTAGGGGAAGTGCACCATGTAAGTGCCGGTCATGCTCTTGAACAGCTCGCCCGACAGGTGGATGGACGTGCCATTGCCCGAGCTGGCCATGTTGAACTTGCCCGGGTTGGCCTTGGCCACCTTGATGAAGTCGGCCACCGTGTTGATGTTGTACTTGGCGGCCAACGCCGGATTGATGGCGAAGACATTGGGCACCCCGGCCATCAGCGTGATCGGCACGAAATCCTTGACCGGGTCGTAGGGCATCTTGGGGTAGAGCGCGGCATTGATGGCGTGCGTGCCCACCGTGCCCATCAGCAGCGAGTAGCCGTCGGGTGGCGACTTGGCCACGTCGCTGGCGCCCGTATTGCCGCCTGCCCCGGGCTTGTTGTCCACCACGAAGGGCTGGCCAAAGGCTTTCTGCAACTCGGGCGCAAGCGATCGGGCCAGGATGTCGGTGGTGCCGCCGGCGGCGAAGGGCACCACGATGCGCACCGCCTTGTTGGGCCAGGCCGAGCCCGATTGGGCGCCGGCCAGCCCGGGCGCCAGCGAGGCGGCCAGGGCGGCCCCGGCCAGGGTATGCAGTTGGCGGCGGGTAAGGGTCAAGTGGAATCTCCTTCAGGTGGCCGCAGCCGGGATCGGTGAACCTTGCACGGTGATGCGGTGCATCACGCGGCGGTGGCCGTGGTAATCGTTGAGCGCATAGTGCCAGGTGGCGCGGTTGTCCCAGAAGGCCAGCGACCCGGCCTGCCACTGGAAGCGGCAGCTGAACTCGGGTTTGCCGGCATGCTGGTACAGGAACTTGAGCAAGGGTTCGCTCTCGGCCACGGTCCAGCCGTCGAAACGGGTGGTGAAGGCCGCGTTCACATACAGGGTCTTGCGGCCGGTGTCGGGATGCCGTATCACCACCGGATGCACCACGTCCTGGGTCGCCGCCTGGGCATTGCCGATACGCCCGTCCAGGTCGGCACTCTGGGCATAAGCGCCTTGCGCCCCGAACACATGGGCGGTGGAGTGCACTGCGCGCAGGCCCTCCAGCGTGGCACGCAGGCCGGGCGACAAGGCGTCGAAGGCCAGCGCCAGGTTGGCAAACAGGGTGTCACCGCCACGGGGTGGCAACTCGCGCGCCAGCAGCAGCGAGCCCATCGCCGGCACGGTGTCGTAGCTGTGGTCGGTGTGCCATTCGCCGCCGATATTGGACTGCTGCGCGGGCTCCTTGCGCACCTCGGCGATCTCGGGGTGGCCCGGCACTGCCTTGAAAAAACGGTTGACGTCGATCGGCGCCCAGCGCCGGGCGAAGGCCAGGTGCTGCTCGGGACTGATGTGCTGGTCGCGGAAGAACAGCACCCCATGGTCGTGGAAGGCCTGGCGCAGGCGCGCGAAGCTGGCTTCATCGATCGGTGCGGCCAGGTCCACGCCCGAGACCAGCGCACCCAGGGCGGACGAATAGGGCGAGATCCGGAGGTCGGTGTTGGGCATGGCGGGGGGGTCTCAGGCGCGAGGTTGGCAGGGGCAACGTCCGCGCCTGCCACTGTATCGGCCGCACCGGGCGCAGGCGCTTGGCGCTTTCCCCGGGGCGCGCGCGGCGCCGGGGCGCGTCAGACCACCTGCACACCCTTCCAGAAGGCCAGGCGGCCGCAGATTTGCGCGGCCGCCTCGCTCGGCTCGGGGTAGTACCAGACCGCGTCAGGATTGAGGTCGCCCTGGACCAGCAGGCTGTGGTAACGCGCCTGGCCCTTCCAGATGCAGGAGCTGCGGTGATTGCTGTGCACCAGGTATTCCTGCTTGACCGCGTCGGCCGGGAAGTAGTGGTTGCCTTCGACCACCACGGTGTCGTCGCTCTCGGCGATCACCACGCCGTTCCAGATCGCTTGCATGGCTGGGCTCCTGCAGGTCTGCGGCGCGGCCGGGGCGGCACGCCATCAGCTGTGGCCGCAATGGTATGCGCAGCGCCGCCGGCCCAAAAAAAGAGCCGGCATCGCGCAGGCTCGAAGCAGACCCCGGGTCGCGGGGTCGGACAGAGGAGGGTCGGGCCGGCCGGTGAAGCGGCTCAGGTTTGCGGGCCCTGCGGCGCGGCGACCACCGCCTGCGGCAGCGGCTGGATCTGCTGTGACACCAGCGCGGCGGGATCGGCCTGGGCCAGGCCGAGCAGGCCCCACAGCACCGCAGCGGTGACCATGCCGGCCAGGCTCAGGGCCAGGGCTTGTTGCGGGGCGGCGGCGTGCATCGGGGTGTGGGTCATGGTGGGCTCCTGGGTGTTGGGTTTGTCGATGGGTTGGACTGTAGGCAGCCGGCCCGGCGCCGCCTACCGGCTTGCGACCAGCCGGCGTGGCGGCGCGATGGATTGCGGCCGGCGCGGACAGGCCGCTGGGGCGGCGCAGGTGCGCTGCTATGCTGCCGCGCAGCCTGTTTGCACCATGTCCCTGCCCGCCCCCTTCGCCCTCGACCTGTCCGGCCTGCGCTACCGCTGGCCGGGTGCGCCGGCCGACACCCTGCAACTGGACCGGTTCACGCTACAGCCCGGCGAGACCGTGTTTCTGCGCGGGCCCAGCGGCTGCGGCAAAAGCACCCTGCTGGCGCTGGCCGCCGGCGTGCTGCTGCCCCAGTCCGGCCAGTGCGCACTGCTGGGCCAGGCCTGGGCCGACCTGGGCGCTGGCGCGCGCGACCGGCGCCGGGCCGACCACCTGGGCTACATCTTCCAGCAGTTCAACCTGTTGCCCTACCTGTCGGTGATCGACAACGTGCGCTTGCCGCTGCGGTTTTCGCGCCGCCGCGCCGACGCAGCGCGGCGCGCCAGCGCCGACCCGGCGGCCGATCTGCTGGACCACGCCGGCCTGCCGCGCGCCCTGTGGCGGGTACCGGCGGCCCATTTGTCGGTGGGCCAGCAGCAGCGGGTGGCTGCCGCGCGGGCGCTGATCGGCGCACCCGAGGTGGTGATCGCCGACGAACCCACCTCGGCGCTGGACGAGGCGCTGCGCGAGGCCTTCATGGCGCTGCTGCTGGCGCGCTGCGCGGCCGCCGGCAGTGCCCTGCTGTTCGTCAGCCACGACCTGCGGCTGGCCGGGGCTTTCAGCCGGGTGGTGGACCTGCCGGCCGTCAACCAGGCCCGGCCTGCCGAGCCAGCGGCATGAGTCCCTTGCTGACCCTGGCCGCGCGCAGCGCCTGGAACCGCCGCTTTGCACTCGGCCTGGTGGGGCTGTCGATCGCCTTGTCGACCCTGCTGTTGCTGGGCATAGAGCGCCTGCGCCAGGATGTGCGCCAGACCTTTTCGGCGGCGGTGTCGGGCACCGACCTGATCGTCGGCGCCCGCACCGGGCCGGTCGAGCTGTTGCTGTATTCGGTGTTTCGGATCGGCAGCGCCAGCAACACCATCCGCTACAGCAGCGTGCTGGCCCTGGCCCAGCACCGCGCGGTGGCCTGGGTCGTGCCGCTGTCGCTGGGCGACAGCCATGGCGGTTTTGCGGTGCTGGGCACCACCCTGGGCTACTTCGAGCACTTTCGCCACGGCCAGCGCCAGGCACTGCGCCTGGCGCAGGGGCGTGTCTTCGACGGCCTGTACGAGACCGTGCTGGGCGCCGATGTGGCGCGCCAGCGCGGCTACCGCCTGGGCCAGCGCATCGTGCTCGGCCATGGCGATGGCGCGCTGGAGGCCAACGACCATGCCGACAAGCCCTTCACGGTGGTGGGCATCCTGGCCGCCACCGGCACCCCGGTGGACCGCAGCCTGCACATCAGCCTGCAGGCGATGGAGGCACTGCACGCCGATTTCACCGGCGGGGCGCGATTGCCCGGCCAGGCCCTGGACGCTGCCGGCGCCGCCGCGCTGGACCTGACACCGCGCCAGGTCACCGCCGCCCTGGTGGGCCTGAAAAACCGTGCCGCAGTGTTTGCGGTACAGCGCGACCTGGCCAGTTTCCGCGACGAGCCCCTGCTGGCGATCCTGCCCGGCGTGGCGCTTGACCAGCTCTGGGATCTGGTGGCCCTGGGCGAGCGCGGACTGCAGGCCATGAGCGTGCTGGTGGGTGGGGTCAGCCTGGCGGCCTTGGTGGCGGTGATCGCCGCCGGCCTCAACGAGCGCCGGCGCGAACTGGCCATCCTGCGCGCGCTGGGCGCCGGCCCGCGCCAGGTGCTGTGGCTGCTGGCCGCCGAGGGTGCCCTGGTCACCATCGCCGGCGTCGCCCTGGGAGCCACCTTTCTCTATGCGGGCCTGGCCTTGCTGGGGCCCTGGGTGCAAGGGCAATTCGGCCTGGTCCTGCGCCTGCAGCCGCCGGGCAGCGCAGAATGGCTGTGGCTGGCAGCGCTGCTGGCTGGCGGTTTCCTGGCCAGCCTGGTGCCTGGCTGGCGCGCCTACCGCCTGTCGCTGGCCGATGGTCTGTCGCCGCGCATCTGATCCGCTCGCGCCGCTCGTGGCGTGCCTTGTCCTGTCTGTGGATTGCCACCGTGCCCCTCATTGACCGCTCCCGCCGGCGCCTGCTGCTCGCCGCTGCCCTGCTGGGCGCCGGCCCTGCCCTCAGCCAACCCCTGCCCAAGGCCGGACCGGGCGGCTACACCGAGTTGCGCTGGGACGATCTGGTGCCCAAGGGCTGGGACCCGATGAAGGGCCTGCGCGAGCTGGGCGTGAACAATCCGAACACCCTGGTGGACGGCGACCCCAGGACCCAGGCGCTGATGAGCCAGATGCGCGAGGCCTGGGACAACGCGCCCACCGAAAGCACGCTGGACGGCAGTCGCATCAAGCTGCCCGGCTACCTGGTGCCGCTGGAAGAAACCGCAGCCGGTCTGGCCGAGTTTTTGCTGGTGCCTTATTTCGGCGCCTGCATCCACACCCCGCCGCCGCCGGCCAACCAGATCGTGCTGGTGGTGCCGGCCAAGCCAGTGGGGGGTTTTCGCAGCATGGACACGGTGTGGGTGCGTGGCGTGCTCAAGACGGCGCGGGTCAACTCGCCCATGGGCAGCGCCGGCTACCGGCTGGAGGGCGCGCTGGTCGAGGCCTACAAGTCCGCGCTGCGCTGAGCCGGGCCGGCCGTTGCCGGCCGCAGACGGGGCGCTGCTGGCGGCTCAGGCCGATCCAAGCCGGGCTGGCGCTGGCGCTGGCGCAGGCCGGGCGGCTCAGGCGGGTTGCGCCGGCACCGGCACCGGCACCACCGCCTGGCGCTTTGACCTGCGCGCCACGGCGCGGTGCCAGGCCGTGCGCGGTCCGGGTCAGGGCCGGGCCAGCGGGCGACGCGCTGAAGGCTGCCCGAACCACAGGGCCAGCACTGTCCAGTCGGGGTCGGCCAGGTCGCTGACCGCCAGGCCCTGCTGCAAGTCCAGGCTGGATTCGAACCAGCCACAGGCCCGGGTTTCGGGCAAGGCCATGCCGGCAGGCAGCGCCGGGGCAGGCGTGCGGGCCGGGCCCGCGCCAGGCGATGGGATGCGGGCTAGGCAAGTCGACAGCCAGGTCTTCATGGGGGGCTCCAGAGGGTGGCGTTGGCGCGGTGGCAGGCGGCCGGTTGCATCGCTGCGCATACCGACCGGGACTGCGCCATGTTCGCCATCGAGCGGCCGGGCCGCCATCACCCTGCCGGGTGGCGTGGGTGGGGGGCCGCAGGCGGCGCGGCGCAGGTGCCGCTTCAAGGCCCACCCTTTTGGGGGGGTGGTGTGTGTCACCATCGCCAGTCCTCGACTGCCGCTGGCTGCAACCATGTGTGGACGTTATGTTGTGGCGTACGACCCGCAGACCCTGGTCTCGGGCTTTTCGCTGACCCGGGTGCAGCCCTTCGGGCCGCGCTGGAACATCACCCCGCAGAGCCCGGTGCCGGTGGTCTACGAGACGCGCGAAGGCGAGCGGGTGGCCGAGCTGATGCGTTGGGGTCTGGTGCCACACTGGGCGCGCGACCCGGGCATCGGCGCAAAGCTCAACAATGCGCGCAGCGAAGGCATGGCCGACAAGCCGTCCTTCCGCCAGGCGGTGCGGCGCCGGCGCTGCATCCTGCCGGCCAGCGGCTTCTACGAGTGGCAACCGGCCACCGGTACAGACGGCAAGCCGGCCAAGCAACCCTGGTTCATCAGCCCCGACGGGCAGGCCGTCCTGGCCATGGCCGGGTTGTTCGAGGCCTGGCGCGTGCCGCCGACGGCGGTGGCTGAGGGTGATGACATTCAGTCAGAAGCTGGCGCTCCGGCGGAGTGGTTACTTACATGCTGCGTGATCACCACCGCTGCCCACGGCCTGATGTCGCCGATCCACGACCGCATGCCGGTGATGCTGCCGCCGGCGCATTGGGCCGCTTGGCTGGACCGCAGCAACACCGATCCGGCCAGCCTTGCCGCGCTGATGACCGGCCTGCCCGAGACCGAGACCGGGCCCGGCGCGCTGCAGGCCTGGCCGGTAGGCCGGGCGGTGGGCCGATCCAGCGCCGATGGGGCCGGCCTGGCCATGCCGCTTGTGCCGGGCGAGGTGCTGCCGCCGCGCGAACCCGGCGGCTGAGAGCGTCTCGGGCCGGGTCATGCCGGGCCGACGGATGTCTGCGGACGCGGCGCGCGTGAATTGATCCGCATCTGCCGGGCCGGTGCGCGCCCTGTCAGCGCCGCCTGCCATTACGCTCTGCACCATCATGAGATTGCGCCCGATGCCTTGTCTGCCACACCGTGGCTCTACCCCAGCGGCCGAAGAAGCCTGGCAGGACACCTTGCCGGGCGGCCTGGACGAAGCGCCCCGTCCCAGACGCCAGCATCCGCCGCTGACCGAGGTGTTGCAGGGCATGGACGCGCGTGAGCTGGAGGGCCCGACCGTGTTCGACCAGCTGTTCGGGCCCTGCAGCCCCGGTTGAGCCCGACCGAGGCGCTCAGCGCCCGAAAGGGCGCACCCCGAACCAGGCGCCGTGGGCCCAGAAGGCCAGCAGGGCCCAGGCCAGCGTGCCCGCCACCACCGCCAGCAAGGTGCCACCCAGCGTTGCGCCGGCAGGGGCCGGAGGCGCCATCCGGTCGCGCTGGCGTGCCGCGCGAAAATTGAACACCGCCCACAGCGTGAAACTGCCGAAGAGCAGCAGATCGGCCAGCGTGTTGTTGGCCAGCAGGTGGGCCAGCCCCCACAGCTTGACCGCCAGCACCATGGGGTGCTGCAGCCGGGCCTTGATCTGGTTGCCCGGCACATAAGCGGCAGCCAGCAGCACCAGCGCAATCCACATCAACAGCCCGGCCAGATGGCGCGTCCACAAGGGCGTGGACCACAGCGGCACCGGCGCGGCGCGGGCCTGGCTGAAGCCCCAGACGATCAAGGCCAGGCCGGCCAGCGACAACAGGGTGTAGAGGCCCTTCCACGGCCCCGCACCCAGGCGGGCCTGGGTGCGGGTGCGCCAGTCCTCGGCCACGATGCGCAGCGAATGCACGCCCAGGAACAGCACCAGGCCCAGGATCAAGAGAGTCATGTGGCCCACCATGGTTTGAGATCAGGTAGCGGCGGCGCCGCAAAGTTATTTGCGGGCCGGGCTGGCCAGGTACAGCAGCCACAGGCGCGCCAGGTCGGCGCTGCCATCGGTGCCCTGCACGCTGGCAAAGCTGCGCCTGGCATCGTCGATCTTGCCGGCGCGCCATTGCACCAGGCCCAGGTGCAGCGCGGCGTCGGCGGGGCGGCGCAGGCCGCCCTTGGCCTGGCCTTGCAGCATCAGCGCCAGGCCGCGCTCGTGCGCGCCCGTGCCGGACACGGCCAGGCCCAGGTTGAAGGCGGCGTTGCCTTCCTTGGCCTTGAGTGCGGCGGCCTCGCCGTCGGCCAGGCCGACGCGGTCGCCGGCGGCGGCGCGGGTGGTGGCCTCGCGCAGTTTCTGGTCGGCTGACGCATTGGCATCCTTGCCCAGCAGGCCGGTGCCAAAACCCTCGTCCAGCAGGGCCTGGGCCTCGGCCGGCAGGCCCACCTGCTGGGCTCGGTAGGCCATGTCGCCCAGCTCGCCGGCATCCAGGGGCGCACCCACGGCGCGGCGCAGGCGGTAGAGGTCAAGGCGCAGGCGCTCGTCGGCAAAGCCAGGGCGCTGGGCGCTGCGGGTAATCAGCTCCGCCCAATATTCTGGCTTGCCGGTGTTGCCGGCCAGCTTTTCCAGTGAGCGCATGTAGGCCGGGTTGTCCTTCAGCGCGATCTGGCTGGCCGCCAGCATGCGCAGCGTGGCCTCGGGGGTGGCGCGTTGGGCGGCGTCATCGGCGGCTGCCTGGGGGCCCAGTTCGCGCAGCACGCCGGCATGGTCGCCCTGCACGCTCAGTACCTGCGGGTAGAGGCGGCTCAACTCGGCGCTGCTGCCACCGGCGTCGAGGTAGACCTTCATCAGCGCAGCGGCGCGGGCATAGTCCTTGAGCTGCAGCAGCATTTTCACCGTCGATTCGGTGATCACCGGGCGATCCGCTGCCGGCAGCAATGGCGAGGCCAGCACTTGCTCGAAAAGGCCCACCGCCCCTGCCAAATCCCCGGCGCCAAAGGCCGCCGGACCTTTCAGGCGCTGGGTGATGAACACCTCGTAGGGGGTCAGGCCGGGCATGGCCTCGACCTCGGCCAGGCGGGCCAGCGCGTCCTTGTGGTTGCCGGCCCTGATCGCATCCTGGGCCGCCTGCAGCGGCTTGCCCACTTCGGCGCGGATCGTGGGGCCGGACGCCGCCGCTGCGGGCGCTGCAGCGGCGGGCGGGTTCTGGGCCTGGACGGCAAGCCCGAGCAGGCACAGGCTGGAGGCCAGCGCCAGGCTGCAGACAGCCCGGGCCGTTTGCAGGCGCCTGGCGGCAGGTTGGGGACAGGGCGGAATCAAGAAAGTCATGCGGTTCCGGGCGGCGCCGGCCAGGTCGGGCTGATCGATGGGACGCCGCAGTGTAGTCAGCGCCGGACACAAAAAAGGCGGCCGAAGCCGCCTGGTCTGCAAACCGTTGCCGGCTGGTTACTGGACCGGGGTGATGCCGGCGATGGCCCAATCGGCCGAGCCATCGGCCGGGCGCACCAGGTGCCACAGCTCATGGAAGGGCTGGGCCCCGGCGTCGGCTTCTTCGCGGATCAGGCCCTGGTAGCGCACCGTCACGATGTCCTGGTTGTTCTCGTGCGCGGTCTCGACCACCTGGGCGTCGATCTGCACTACGTCGGTGGTCTGCTTGACGCTGCCGCGGTCTTGCAGATCCAGGCGCAGCGAGGCGAACAGTTCCGGCGTGGTGAACTTGCGCAGGTCATCCAGGTTGGCCGTGTCGTTGGCGGCCTGCAGGCGGATGAACACCATCTTGGCCAAGCGCTCGAAATCGCTGGTGGCCATGCCGCCCGGCAGGGTGACCGGCACCTGGGGTGCGATGGCGGCCCCGGCCGCCGCTGCCCCGGCGCTGGCCGCAGCAGGGGCGTCCAGCACGGCGCGTTGCATCGGCGCAGCGGATTCGGGCTGGGGCTGTTGCACCTGCGGCTGCCAGCCAGCGTTGCCGCCACCGGCACCGGCACCGGCCAGCTGCGGTCCGCCGCGGGCACCACCGCGCATCCGGCTCATCACGAAGCGCACTGCCACGAAGGCCACCACCGCCAGCAGGGCGATCATCACGAAGTTGGCCAGGCCGGCGCCCATGCCGAGGTGGCTGAACAGCGCGGCGATGCCCAGGCCGGCGGCCAGCCCGGCGAGCGGGCCCATCCAGTTGCGCTTGGGCGGTGTGGCCGCAGCCGCCGGCGCAGCAGCCGGGGTGTTGGCGGCGGCCGGTGTGGCATTGTTGGCGGGTGTCTGGTTGGGCGTGGCGTTGGCCGGCGGCGCCTGGCGTTGCATGCCTGCGGGTTTGCCCGCACCCAGACGCTTGGCGTCGGCGTCACCTGGCGCGAAGCTCAGGGTCAGCGCAGCCAGGGTCATCGAAATGGCCAATAGCAGTTGTTTCATTGCAGCGAATCTCCAAAAAAGGGTGCAACCCGTCGCCAGGCGGCGACCACATGTCATCGGACGACACCTGAGTCGATAGCGTATCTCATGACCGGGATTCATGTCGCCGATCATGTAAATGGTGGTGGCCCGTGATATGTCAAGCCGGCCGGGCAAGGCAGACCCCGAAGATAGTGCATTCCCCGGCCAGGCAGCGGCCCATCAGGGCCCCAATTCGCCCACCATTTCGCGGCCGGCCCCTGCAGCGCCGGCAAAGTAGCGCGCCACACAGCGGTCCAGCCCCAGGCGCGGTGCACGCTGCAACGCGTGGAACAGGCCGAAGGGGGTGCTGGCGGCATAGCGCCGCTCTACGTCCCGGGTGATGCGCAGCCACAGTTCGGCCGTCACCTCGGCGTCGGCCAGCGCGCGGTGGGCCCGGCCGGTGGGTGCGATGCCGTGCAGCCGGGCCAGGGTGCCCAGCTTGTGGTTCACCGCGTCGGGGTAGAGCCGGCGTGACAGCAGCAGGGTGCAGGCGAAGTCAGCGTCCAGCTGGGCCAGCGCTTGGCCGGGCAAGGCCGCCAGCGCATGCTCATGGCGCCAGAAGGCGCGGTCAAAGCTGGCGTTGTGCGCCACCACCCCGCAGCCCCGGGTGAAGGCCGCCACCTCGCGCATCACCTGGTCGGCTGGCGGCGCCGTGGCCAGCATGCGGTTGCTGATGCCGGTGAGCTGCTCGATGAAGGGCGGCACCCACGCGCCGCTGCGCATCAGGCTGGCGTAGCGGTCGACGATGCGACCGTCGCGCACCAGCACCGCCGCGATCTCGGTGGCCCGCGCGCCCAAGGCCGGGCTCATGCCGGTGGTTTCGAAGTCGATGACGGCGATGGTGGGGGACGCGTCTGGTTCGGCCATCGCCGCATTGTCGTTGGCGCGACCGGCGGGCCGGCGCCGGCTGGCTAGACTGCGGCCATCCCTCGATGCCCACTGGAGCTCCTATGACCCTGAAACTTCCGCGCCGACCCCTGCTGGCCCTGGCCGCGCTGATCGGCTTGACCACCGCCGCTGGCGCCGTGCTGGCCCAGGCTTTTCCCAGCCGGCCGATCACCTTGATCGTGCCCTGGCCGGCCGGCGGCAGCACCGACCGCCACCTGCGCGCCCTGGCCGAGGCTGCCGGCAAGCAGCTGGGCCAGAGCGTGATCGTGCAGAACGTGCCCGGTGGCGGCGGCACCACCGGGCCGGGCAATATGGCGCTCAATGCCAAGCCTGACGGCTACACCATCGCCCAGTTCCCGATGGGCATGCTGCGCATCCCGCACATGCAGAAGACCGCCTGGCACCCGATCAACGACTTCAGTCACCTCATCGGCATCACCGGCTACACCTTTGGTTTCGTGGTGCGCAGTGATTCGCCCTACAAGACCTTCACCGACTTTATCGAGGCCGCACGCAAGCAGCCGGGCAAGATCGATTTCGGCTCGACCGGCACCGGCACCAGCCCGCATCTGCTGGTCGAGGAGGTGGCCGACGCGGCCAAGGTGCAGCTCAACCACATCCCCTTCAAGGGCAATGCCGACCTGATGCAGGCCCTGCTGGGCGGCCATGTGATGAGCGCCAGCGACGCCACCGGCTGGGACAAATTCGTCGATGCCGGCCAGATGCGCCTGCTGGTGAGCTTTGGTGAGCAGCGCATCAAGCGTTGGTCCAATGTGCCCACGGCGCAGGAGCTGGGCTACAAGGTGGTGGCCAATTCGCCCTACGGCCTGGTGGGGCCCAAGGGCATGGACCCGGCGGTGATGAAGACCCTGCACGACGCCTTCAAGAAGGCCATGGACGACCCCCAGCACATGGCCGTGCTGGAGCAGCTGAACCAGCCGGTCTGGTACAAGAACAGTGCCGACTACCAGGCCTGGGCGCGCGAGACCCTGGTCAAGGAAAAGGGCCTGATCGAGCGCCTGGGGCTGGCCGGCAAATAAGCCGGCGGCTGCGCGGGCTGATGGTCATGTACCGATGTCGGCGGCGGTGGCCGCGCGCATGATCGAACCGAGTCGACCCAGGAGATTTGCGGATGCCCTCGCTCCATGTCAACGGCCGTGTGCTCAGCCACGATGCCGAAGCCGACACCCCGCTGCTGTGGGTGCTGCGTGAACAACTTGGCCTGACCGGCACCAAGTACGGCTGCGGCATCGCCCAGTGCGGGGCCTGCACGGTGCATATCGATGGCGTGCCTACCCGGTCCTGCGTGCGGCCGGTTTCGTCCGTGGGCGCCAGCGAGAAGGTGGTCACGATCGAGGGGCTGTCGCCCGACGGCCAGCACCCGCTGCAAAAAGCCTGGGTGGCGCTGGATGTGCCGCAGTGCGGCTTCTGCCAGTCGGGCATGCTGATGACCGCTGCCGCGCTGCTCAAGGCCAAGCCGCGGCCCAGCGAGACCGACATCCGCGAGGCCATGGCCAATATCTGCCGGTGTGGCACCTACAACCGGGTGCAGGCGGCCATCCAACTGGCGGCCAAGGGCTGAAGGAGCGGCAATGGACCACAGCCTGAACCTCGACAAGATCCTCGGCCGCCGCGCTGGTCCGGCCCGGCTCAGCCGGCGCACCTTCATCGCCACCAGCGCGGCCAGCGCCGGTGGTCTGGTGCTGAGCTTCCACCTGCCCCTGGCCACGGCCCAGGCCGGTGCGGCGGCGCAGGCGCCCGAGATCAACTGCTGGGTGCGGGTCTTGCCCGACGACACCGTGGTGGTGCGCATCGCCCGCAGCGAGATGGGCCAGGGCACCCTGACCGGCCTGGCGCAGTTGGTGGCCGAGGAGCTGGATTGCGACTGGGCCAAGGTCAGCACCGAATACCCCACGCCGGGCCAGAACCTGGCGCGCCAGCGCATCTGGGGCAACTTCTCGACCGGCGGCAGCCGCAGCATCCGTGAATCGCACGAGTATGTGCGCAAGGGCGGCGCCGCTGCCCGGATGATGCTGGTGCAGGCGGCCGCCGACGGCTGGGGCGTGCCAGCGGCCGAATGCAGGGCGGCCAAGGGCGTCATCACCCATGGCGCCAGCGGGCGCACCGTGCGCTACGGCCAGGTGGCCGAGGCCGCCGTCAAGCTCAAGCCGCCCACCGAAGCGGCCCTGAAAGACCCCAAGGCCTGGACCATCGCCGGCCAGCCCCTGCCGCGCCTGGACACCCGCGCCAAGACCGATGGCTTTCGAGAAACTTCTTCGACACAAAATCAACGGGTTACGTGCGTCTCACGGAACGATGTGCATGCAGCAGCCCCTGACTGCTCAGAAAAGGGGCGCGCAGGACTGGCGAAAATTAGTCAATCTTTCGAACGGGGTAGCGCAAGGCTCCACCAATGAAATGGTCGCAAGCAGTCCCAGACCAAACTCATGCGCGGGCAAAAATGCACCAATGCTCTTCCGGCCATTGGCGCGCCCAGTTCCACTTTAACGCGCAAGTTTCTCAGCGTAAATGGTCGGGCCGTGGCCCGTTGCTCAACTCATGAGAAACAAAACGGGTTGATGGGCGTTTTCATGCCGGCACGGGCGTCGGCGTGACTGCGAAGCCGAGCGCGGCGGCGCGTCGCTTGAGGGCTGCGATGCTGCGCTGGCGTTGCTGCTCCTCGTAGTGCTGCTGGCCCTGATCGACGTAGGCTTCACCCCGGGTCAACATGAAGTACACCATGCGTGCGAGTTTGTGGGCAGTGGCGGTGTTGGCGCGCGGCTTGTCCATTCGGCCAGACAGCCGG
>JAYUQJ010000588.1:0-6476 GCA_043756825.1 Betaproteobacteria bacterium
GGGTCGCGGCGGCCGCACACGTCGCCAGCCTGGCCGTGGCCAGCCCCGCCGTGGTCATGCCGGCCCCGTCGGCAGCGCCCGCCCCGGTGCCCGCGCCCAGCCCGGCCCTGGCCGTGCTGGTGGCCGCCGCGCCGGTCAAGGTGCCAGCGCCGCCACCCGTGGTCGAGCCGCGCTTTGACCTGGCGATCAACAACGCGCCGGCCGCGCAGGTGTTCCTGCAGCTGGCCAATGGCACCGCCTACAACATGCTGGTCTCGCCCGATGTCAGCGGCACCCTGTCGATCACGCTCAAGGACACCACGGTGCCCGAGGCGATGGACACGATGCGCGAGATGTTCGGCTTCGAATACCGCATCACCGGCAACCGCATCTTCGTCTACCCCAACACGGTGCAGACCCGGCTCTACCGGGTCAACTACCTGCCCGGCCGGCGCCAGGGCGCCAGCGACACCCGCATCACCTCCAGCGCCATCACTGCATCTGCGGCCAGCGGCGGCGGCAACGGCCAGGGTGGTGCCGGCAACTCCAGCGGCAGTGGCGCAGGCGTCAACAACATGCCCAGCCGGGCCGACGACAACGCCCATGTGCGCACCACCAACGACAGCGATTTCTGGCGTGAGGTGCAGCAGTCGCTGACCACCTTGGTGGGCAGCCATGGCGGGCGCAGCGTGGTGCTCAACCCGGGTGCCGGCGTGGTGGTGGTCAAGGCCACCCCGGCCGAGTTGCGCCAGGTCGAGAACTACCTCAAGGCGGTGCAGCTGTCGATCGAGCGCCAGGTGATGCTGGAGGCCAAGATCGTCGAGGTCAGCCTGAGCAAGGATTCCCAGACCGGTATCAACTGGGCCGGCTTCGGCAAGCTGGGCAATGGCCTGGCCAGCATCGGCTCGGCCGCGCCGGGCACCCGCCTGGGCGTGAACGGCAGCCTCAGCAGCAGCGATGGCAACTCGGCGGCGCCGGGCATCGACCTGGCCGCCGGTGCACTGGGCCGCGGCTTCTACGGCCTGGCCTTCCAGGCGGCCAACTTTGCCGCGCTGCTGAACTTCCTGCAGACCCAGGGCGAGGTGCAGGTGCTGTCCAGCCCGCGCATCGCCACGCTCAACAACCAGAAGGCGGTGCTCAAGGTCGGCAGCGACGAGCTCTACGTCACCAGCGTATCCACCAGCACCACCAGCAATGGCAACAACTCGACCTCGTCGCCGACGCTCACGCTGCAGCCCTTCTTCTCGGGCATCTCGCTCGACGTGACACCGCAGATCGACGATGCCGGCAATGTGATGCTGCATGTGCACCCCACCATCAGCACCGTCTCGGAAAAGAACAAGACCATCGACCTGGGCTCGCTCGGCTCTTTCCGCCTGCCGCTGGCGGCCAGCACCGTCAACGAAACCGATTCGATCGTGCGGGTGCGCGACGGCCAGATCGTGGCCATCGGCGGCCTGATGAAGACCGAGTTCCATGACGATCGCACGGGCATGCCCGGCCTGTCCGATCTGCCCGGCGTGGGTGCGCTGTTTCGCCAGACCGCCAAGCTGCAGAGCAAGCGCGAGCTGGTGATCATGATCAAGCCCACGGTGATCCACGAGGACGGCGCCTGGCCCGACACCCCCAGCTTCGGCGCGCCGCAAAGCCGCCTGCCGCTGCCCGACCGGGCCACCGACGCCGCCGCCCCGCTGGCGCGTCGCTGAGCCAGCGCCCGCCGCGCCAGCCCCGCTAGCAAACCGCCATGGCCCGCCCGGAACGCATCCGCCTCGGTGACCTGCTGATCCAGGAAACCCTGATCACGGCCGCCCAGCTCGACACCGCGCTGGTCGAGCAGAAGAAGAGCGGCCGCAAGCTGGGTCGCATCTTCATCGACCGCCAGTGGGTGACCGAGGTGCAGATCGCCAAGGCGGTGTCGCGCCAGCTGCGCGCGCCCTTCATCGACCTGGCCAACCGCACGCTGCGGCCCGAGGTGGCAGCGCTGCTGCCCGAAACCCATGCCCGGCGCCTGCGCGCCCTGCCAATAGAAGACGGCGGCAGCGGCAGCAGTGGCGCACTGCGGGTGGCGATGGCCGACCCGACCGACCTGAACGCCTATGACGAGGTGGCGCGGCTGACGCGGCGCGAAATCGACCTGGTGGTGGTGGCCGAGAGCCAGCTGCTGGCCGCGCTGGACCGGGTCTACCGCGGCGGCGACGAGATCGCCGGCCTGGCGCGCGAGCTGACCAATGACATCGCCAATGTCCAGGACGAGATCGGCGACCTGCTCGGCCTGGGCAATGTCACCCCGGAGGACGCGCCGGTGGTGCGGCTGCTGAGCTCGATGTTCGAGCAGGCGCTGCGCAAGCGTGCCAGCGATATCCACATCGAGCCACAAGACCGCAACCTGCGCATCCGTTTCCGCATCGACGGCGTGCTGCATGTGCAGACCGAGGCCGACCCCAAGATCGCCGGAGCGGTGGCCCTGCGACTGAAGCTGATGAGCGGCCTGGACATCAGCGAGAAGCGCCTGCCCCAGGACGGCCGCTTCCACGTCAAGCTCAAGACCAGCGCGGTGGACGTGCGCATCAGCACCCTGCCCACCCAGTATGGCGAATCGGTGGTGATGCGCTTGCTCAACCAGAGCGCCGGCCTGTTGTCGCTCGACAATCTGGGCCTGCCCGAAGCGGTGGAAGAGGCCATCCATCGGGCGCTGGAGCGGCCCAACGGCATGCTGCTGGTCACCGGCCCCACCGGCAGCGGCAAGACCACCACGCTGTATGCGGCGCTGAACGCGCTGAACAACAGCGAACGCAAGATCATCACCGTCGAAGACCCGATCGAGTACCGCCTGCCGGGCTTGAACCAGGTGCAGGTGATGGACAAGATAGACCTGAGCTTTTCCCGGGTGCTGCGCAGCGCGCTGCGCCAGGACCCGGACGTGATCCTGATCGGCGAGATGCGCGACCAGACTACCGCCGAGATCGGCCTGCGCGCCGCGCTGACCGGCCACCTGGTGCTGTCCACCCTGCACACCAACGATGCGCTGTCGACCCCGCTGCGCTTGATCGACATGGGGGTGCCGCGCTACATGGTGTCGCTGGCGCTGCACCTGGTGCTGGCCCAGCGCCTGGTGCGCACCCTCTGCCCGCACTGCAGCACCGAGCATGCGCCCAACGCCGCAGAACAAGCCTGGCTGCGCCAGGTCCTGGGCAAGGAGGCCGGGCCGGTGCTGGCCACCAGCCGCTGGCGCCAGGGCCGCGGCTGCGCCGACTGCAACCAGACCGGCTACAGCGGGCGCACCGGTGTGTATGAGTTCATCGAGATGACGCAGGAACTGGTCGAGGCCATGAACGAGCAGGACCCGGCCCGCTTCACCCAGGCCGGCCGGCGCCAGATGGCCGGCAACACCCTGCGCCGCGACGCGCTGCGCCTGGCCACTGCCGGGCGCACCAGCCTGGCCGAGGCCATGCGGGTGGGCAATCAGCTCGACGACTGAAGCGCGCCTGAGCCATGCCACGATATGCCTACACCGGACGCGCCGCCAGCGGTGCCGTGAGCGGCGAGCTCGACGGCGCCGACGCATCGGACGTGGCCGCGCTGCTGCAGTCGCGCGGCGTCACGCCGCTGCAGATCCTGGCCAGCACCGGCAAGGCCAGCCAGGCGCCGGCCAGCACCGACCTGGCCCTGGGCAAGCTGTTCGAGGCCCGGGTGCAAACGGCCGACGTGATGCTGTTCTCACGCCAGTTGCACACCCTGTTGCGCGCGGGCGTACCCATCCTGCGGGCGCTGGCCGGGCTGCAGGAATCGGCAGCCAACCCGGCGATGAAGAAGACCCTGGCCGCGGTGCGCGCCAGCCTGGAATCGGGCATCGAGTTGAGCGTGTGTTTCGCCCAGCAAGGCGGCGTGTTCGACCACTTCTATGTGGCCATGGTGCGGGTGGGCGAGATGACCGGCCGGCTCGACGAAGTCTTTATGCGCCTGTTCAAGCACATCGAGTTCGAGCAGTTCATGCGCCAGCAAGTGCGCGCTGCGGTGCGCTACCCCACCTTCGTGGTCAGCGCGATGGCGGTGGCGGTGGGCGTGATCAACACCCTGGTGGTGCCGGCCTTTGCCGACGTGTTCAAGAGCTTCAATGCCGAGCTGCCCCTGGCCACCCGGGTGCTGGTGGCCAGCAGCGAATTCACCCTCAGGTATGGCTGGACCCTGGGCGCGGCCGGCGTGGCCGGATACTTCGGCCTGCGCCGCTGGATCGCCACCCCCGCTGGCCGCCTGACCTGGGACCGCTGGCGCATGCGCCTGCCCCTGGCCGGGCCGATCGTGCAGAAAGCCACGCTGTCGCGCTTTGCGCGCAGCTTCTCGCTGGCCCTCAAGAGCGGGGTACCGGTCGAGCAGGCGCTCAGCGTGGTGGCCCAGACCGTGGACAACGCCTACATAGCCCGCAAGGTGGAGGGCATGCGCGAGTCGGTGGAGCGCGGCGACACCATCCTGCGGTCGGCCATGGCCGCAGGCATCTTCACGCCGGTGGTGCTGCAGATGATTGCCGTTGGCGAGGAAACCGGCGCGGTGGACGAGCTGATGGAGGAGATTGCCGAGCTCTACACCAATGAAGTGCAGTACGAGCTCAAGACCCTGTCGCAGCAGATCGAGCCGATCCTGATCGTATTTCTGGGTGCCCTGGTGCTGTTGCTGGCCCTGGGTGTGTTCTTGCCCCTGTGGGATCTTGGCCGCGTTTCGCTCAAGAAATGAAGCGTTACAGCCGATAAGTATTTGACCCCTGGCCGGACGGACCTGGGCGCTTGAGCCCCCCGCACCCGGCACTACCAACGGAGTTTCATCATGTTCAAACGTCAAATGGGCTTCACGATGATCGAGCTGATCGTCGTGATCGTCATTCTCGGCATCCTGGCGGCCACCGCGCTGCCCAAGTTCATCGACATCAACAGCGACGCCAAGTCGGCCGCGCTCAAGGGCGTGACCAGCGCTGCGGCCAGCGCGATGAGCATCAACTATGGCGGCTGCGTGGTGAAGGACCAGGTGGCCACGGCGGGCAAGTGCGTCAGGATCCAGAACTGCAACGAGGTCGGCAGCATCCTGCAGGGTGGCCTTCCCACCGGCTACACCAGCGCGACCAGCGTTCTTCTGGGTACGGGTGCGGCAGGCTCCAACGGGGTCGAGGCCACCTGCACCATCACCCAGACCGATGGCAGCGCCACCGCCACCTACACCGGCATCTCGGCCGGCAACGGCCCCTGATCGATCCGGCCGCCACGCCTACCCCGCGCCCACCCGCGCAGCAGGCGCTGCCCTGACCGGCCCAACCGGGTCTGCCTACCCGATGCTGCCCGCCGCCGCCATTGCCGTACTGGTACGCCTGACCCGCCGCGGGGCGGCTGCCGGTCTGGGTTGGTGCCTGGGCTGTTGGCTGTTGCTGCTGCCACCCGGGGTGCAGGCCCAGACCCAGGCCTGCTCGCCCTACCAGGGCCAGGCCCACATCAATGAAGTGCGCATCGGCAGGAGCAACAGTTCCGACGCCAAGAACCAGGTCGAGATCCACAACAGCGGCGGGGTAGCCCAGTCGGTCTGGAGCACCTGGCAGCTGATGGTCTATTTCAAGGGCGCCGGCAAGGCGGCGGTCAAGAAGGGCGGCTACTACCTGTCGACCGACACCGTGGCCTCGGGATCCTTCATCCTGACGAATCGGTCCAAAAAGCTCTTCCTGCGCAACAAGGCCGGTGAGCAGGTGGACCTGGCGCTGCTCGATGCAAACGGCAATTTCATCGACTACCTGGCGCTCGAGGGTCGCATCCAGACCGTGCCGGCCTGCCTGGGCGCGCCGGTGGTGGTGGATGTCACCGCGTCGAGCGACACCACCGGCAATGTCTCGCGCCTGCCCGATGGCGGCAGCCTGCCGGCGGCCGTGACCACCAGCGCCAACCACACCATCGGCGCAACCAATGTCTGCACCCCCGGCGCCAGCGATCTCTACATCAGCCACAACGCCGACATCACCACGCCGGTGGCCACCAAGACCATCATCGACTACACCACCACGGTCACCAACCTGAGTTGCAGCAATACCCTCTCAGGCATCGCGGTGACGGTCACCGGCATCAGCGATGCCAACCCGGGCGGTTTCTCCGGTCTGTCCAAGAACACCACCCAGGGCAGCACCAGTTCGGTCAATGATTCGCCGCTGGTCTGGACCGTGGGCACGCTGGCGCCGGGCAGCACCGCCACGCTCACCGTCACCGGCAAGCCGCGCACAGTGGGCAGCGTGAACAGTGTGGCGGCCATCACCGGGCCGGCCAGCGGATTGGTCAACACCGGCAATGACAGCGAAAGCGAGACCGTGCTGGTGCAGGCCTACAACTGGGTCGGCTTCGACATCGCCAGCGACACCGTGACCGAGGGCAATGTCACCTACTACTCGGCTGCAATCTCCGCGGCAGTGATCCCGTCGAACTCGATCACGGTCAATTACAGCGTCTCCGGCAGCACCAACGGCAGCGACACCA
>JAYUQJ010000589.1:0-6461 GCA_043756825.1 Betaproteobacteria bacterium
GGTCGCAGCGGTGACCAGGCGGCCCGCACATCGGCCTGCGTCTGCTGGCGCAGTGCGGCGCGGGCCTCGTCGGTGCCCAGGCGGCGGCTTGCCTGCCGCTCCGGGCGGCACCCGGGCAGACCCCTTCTGAGGGGCTCAGGTCTGTTCAGCGGGCGAGCAGGGCATCGACCGCATTGACATCCTGCGGCTGCAACTGCCCGCTGATCAGGCGCAGCTTGAGCGAGTTGACCACCACGTCATAGCGCGCCTTGGCCAGGTCGCGCTGGGCCTGGAACAGCTGGGTCTGCGCATTCAGCACATCCAGATTGACCCGCACGCCCACCTTGTAGCCGAGCTGGGTGGCCTCCAGGGCCAGCTTGCTGGACGATTCCGCCGCCTCGAGCGCCGTGACCTGGGCGCGCAGCGAGCGCACCCCGAAATAGGCCGCCCGGGTGCCCTGGGCCACGCTGCGGCGCGCGGCGTCGAGGTCGCTCTGGGCCTTGTCCTCCAGCGCCAGGGTCTCCTTGATGCGGTTCTGCACCGCCTGGCCGGTGTACAGCGGCAGGTTGAGCTGCAGGGCCACATTGGCGGAAAGGCCGTTGCCCGAGCTGGGTCCGAAGCCGCCGCCCTGGGTGCTGCCGCTGAGCCGGGTCTGGGCATCGCTGAGCGATGCGCTGACCCCGACCGTGGGCAGCTTGCCGGTGCGGGCCTTTTCGGTCTCCAGCCTGGCCACCTCGCGCGCCAGGCGCAACTGCTGCAGCTGCGGGCTGAGCTGGTCGGCCTGGGCCACCCATTCCTCGATGTCGGCCGGCCCGGCAGCCGGCAGCAGGATGGGAACGGCCATCGGCCGCGGCTGTATGCCGGCCCGGCCGACCACGCTCTCGAGCGCCAGGCGCTTGACATTGAGATCGTTGTCAGCCGCCAGCTCCTGGGCCGTGGCCAGGTCGAACTTGGCCTGTGCCTCGCGGGTGTCGGTGATGGTGGCCGTGCCCACTTCGAAATTGCGCTTGGCCGACGCCAGCTGCTCGGCGATCGCCTTCTTGCTGGTCTGCACGGTGCCCAGCGCATCGCCGGCCGCCAACACGTCGAAATAGGCCTGGGCCAGGCGCACGATCAGGTCCTGCTCGACCCCGGCCAGCTGCGAACGCGCCACCTCGATGGCGCGTTCGGCCTGGGCAATGGTCTTGTCGTTGCCACGGTTGAACAGCGACTGCTGGGCCGACACCGCCAGCGTCTGCTGGCTGAGTCGGGTGACGGTGGTGGACGAATAGGGCGTCTCGCTGCGGTTCTCGGCCCAGGTGGCGCTGCCGTTGACGCTGGGGCGCTTCAGGGCCCGGCTCTGTTCGGCCCTGAAGACCACCGAATCGGCCTGGGCGCGGGCCGATTGGTAGGCTGCGTCATAAGTGCGGGCGGCCTCGTACAGGGCCAGCAGGCTTTGCGCCTGAACCGCGCCGGGCAGGCTGCCGATCAAGCTGCCCATCAGCGCGGCCACGGCCAGCACCGGCCATCGGGGCCGGCAAACCCCCTGCGCGGACGAAGAATGCAGGGTCGGGCTGGGCATGATCAAGATCCTCGGCATGGGAAGGGGGCCGCCGGAAAGCGGCGGGCCGCAGTGTGGGCGCCGACGTCGGCAAGGCAGGGTGATGATGGGCTGCCAGGCCGAGCCGTCAGAAGGCGAAGCGTGTGGGCTCGACGAAGCCCAGCAGGCGCGGGGCGACGGTGTCGAACAAGTCTTCGGCGTGCAGGGAGGTGGTTGACAGCCGGGTGTAGCGCACCGCGCGCATCACCGGCTGCTGGCCCACGATGGCCAGCAAGCGGCCGCCTTGGGCCAGCTGGTCGAGCAGGCGCTGGGGCACCTCGGGCACCGAACCCGACAGCATGATCAGGTCGAACGGCGCTTCGCCGGGCAAGCCGGCGGCGCCGTCCTGCACCCGCACGCTGGCATTGAGCACACCGGCGCGGCGCAGGTTCTGGGTGGCGGTGCCGGCCAGGCCGGCGCTGCGCTCGAGCGTGATTACCGACTGCGCCCGATGCGCCAGCAGCGCGGCCATGAAGCCCGAGCCGGTGCCCACCTCGAGCACGCGCTCGTGCCGCTGCACCTGGGCTTCCTGCAGCAGGCGGGCCTCCAGGCGGGGCGCCAACATGCACTGGCCCTGCTGGCCGCCGTCGGCGAGCGGGATTTCGGTGTCGGCGAAGGCCAGTGCCTTCAGGGCCGCAGGCACGAAGTCTTCACGCCGCACCACCGCAAGCAAGGCCAGCACGCCCAGGTCCAGCACATCCCAGGGGCGGATCTGCTGTTCGATCATGTTGAAGCGGGCGTGTTCGGTGTTCATCGCAAGGGTCCTCGGTGCGGCAAGGGGTGGGCCAGCGGGGGCTGCAGGGCCGGCAGGGCCCGCTGGCCAGCGCCGGATTCTAGGGGTCGATCAGGCCAGGGGCCTGGGCTGCGTCCAGGGCAGGCGGGCCGCCAAACAGCCGGCGGCGGGCCCAGTCGCCCAGGTCGTCAAGCCAGCAATAGACCACCGGCACCACCACCAGGGTCAGCAGCGACGAGGTGATCACGCCGCCGATCACTGCCTGGCCCATCGGCGCGCGCTGTTCCGACCCCTCGGACAGGGCCAGGGCCAGCGGCAGCATGCCGAAGATCATCGCCAGGGTGGTCATCAAAATAGGCCGCAGGCGCACCCGCGCGGCCTGCAGCAGGGCGTCGCTGCGGGACAGGCCAGGCACGTTGCGGCCCTGTGCGTCCACCGAGCCCTGGCGCGAGCGGATCGCAAAATCCACCAGCAGGATCGCGTTCTTGGTTACCAGACCCATCAGCATGATCACGCCGATCACCGAGAACATATTGAGCGTACTGCGCCACAGCAGCAGCGCACCGACCACGCCGATCAGGGTGAGCGGCAGCGCGCTCATCAGCGCCAGCGGCTGCAGAAAACTGCGGAACTGGCTGGCCAGGATCATGTAGATGAACACCACGCCCAGCGCCAGCGCTGAGAGCGCAAAGCCGAAGCTGTCCTGCATGTCCTTGTTGGACCCGCCGAAGCGGTAGCTGTAGCTGGGCGGCAGCGGGGTGGCGTCGAGCACCTTGCGCACATCGGCCGATACCTCGCCCAGCGAGCGGCCGGCGGTGTTGGCGGTGATTTCGCTCTCGCGGTTGAGATCGCGGCGGTTGACCTGGTTGGCACCCAGGCCGGCGCGCACCTCGGCCACCTGGCCCAGCCTGACGCTGCGGGTGCTGCCGTCGGCCTGGCTGCCCAGCACCAGCGCCAGGCGGGCCAGGTCGTCGGGCCGGTCACGCGCATCCGGTGCCAGTCGCACCTTGATGTCATAGGTCTGGTCGTTGGCGGCACGCCAATCGCCCACGGTCTGGCCGGCCACCAGTGCACGCAGGCTGTTGGTGATGCTGCCCACCGACAGGCCCAGGTCGCTGGCGGCGTCGCGGCGCACCTCGATCACCACCGTGGGCTTGGGCGGCTTCATGCTGGTGTCGGTATCGACGAGGCCCGGCACCTGGGCCAGCTTGGCCATCAGGGTGGTGGTCAGGCGTTGCAGCTCGGTCAGGTCGTTGCCCTGGATGGACAGCGAGATCGGCTTGCCGCCGCCCACCGATTCGATCAGGCCGACATGGGTGACCGTGATGCCCGCCACCTGGGCCAGGCGGGCGCGCAGCGGCACCGACATCTGGTCGACGCTGCGCTGGCGCTGTTTGCGGTCGACCAGGCGGATGAAGACGCTGACGTAGTTGCGCCCGGCGGCCTGGCCGGTGTTGATGGTGGCCAGGGTGTAGCGCACCTCGGGCATCTCGCGCAGGATCTGGTCGACCTGGCGGGCGCGCGCCTCGGTGGTGGCCAATGCGGTGCCGGCCGGGGTGTAGAAACTGACATGGGTCTCGGAGAAATCGGCCTTGGGCACAAACTCGGTGCCCAGCCGCGGCACCAGCAACACCGCAGCCACCAGGCTGGCCAGCGCCACCAGCACGGTCAGGCCCTGGTGCCGCAGCGACCAGCCCAGCAGCGCCACATAGCCCTCGCCCAGGCGGTGCGACGCGCGGTCCACCGCGCGGGTCAGCCGGCCGAGGGTGTGGTCGTACCAGCCCTGCGGCCGCCAGGGCTGGCCGGCGCGGCCGGCCAGTTCGCGGTCGATCGCCGGGTCGTGCCAGATCGCACTGAGCATCGGGTCGAGGGTGAAGCTGACGAACATCGAGATCAGCACCGCCGCCACGATGGTCAGGCCGAACTCATGGAAGAACTTGCCGATGATGCCGCTCATGAAACCGATCGGCAGGAACACCGCCACGATCGACAGGGTGGTGGCCAGCACCGCCAGGCCGATCTCCTGGGTGCCGGCCAGCGCCGCCTCGCGGGCGCTCTTGCCCATCTGCACATGGCGCACGATGTTCTCGCGCACCACGATGGCATCGTCGATCAGCAGGCCGACGCACAGGCTCATCGCCATCAGCGTGATCATGTTGATCGAGAAACCGAACAGGTCCATGAACAAGAAGGTGCCGATCAGCGCGATCGGCAGGGTCAGGCCGGTGATCACGGTGGAACGCCAGCTGTTGAGAAACAAGAAGACGATGGCCACGGTGAGCAGGGCGCCCTCGAACAGGGTGGTCCTGACATTGGCCACCGACAGGCGGATCGAGCGTGAGCCGTCGCGCACCACCTCCAGCTGCATGCCCGGCGGCAGTTGCGGCTGCAGCAGGGCTGCGGCCTTGTAGAGCCCGTCGACCACTTCGATGGTGTTTTCGCCCTGGCTCTTGCGCACCTCCAGTGCCAGGGTACGGCTGCCGTTGTACAGGGCCAGGGACTCGGCCTCTTCGGGCCCGTCCACCACCTCGGCCACCTGGGCCAGGCGCACCGGCTGGCTGGCGCCGCCGGCACCCGCGCCGCGCCGGGCCACGATCAGCTGGCCCAGGTCCTCGGGCCGTGCCACCCGGCCGGCGATCTGCACGATCCGCTCGCGCTCGCTCGATCGCAGGCTGCCGGCCGGCAGATCCTGGTTCTCGCTGCGCACGGCGGCCAGCACCGCGTCGACGCCGACCCCCAAGGCCTCCAGGGCCTCAGGCTTGAGGTAGATGTTGATCTCGCGCTTGACGCCGCCCACCAGCGACACCGAGCCCACGCCGCGGACATTCTCGAGACGCTTCTTGACGATCTGGTCGGCATAGGTGGTCAGGGCCTGGACGCTGTGCTGCTGGCCGGGCGAGGTGAGGGCAAAGCTGAAGATCGGCGCGCTGGACGGGTCGAAACGCGAGACCCGCGACTCTTTCACCTCGGCGCGGAAGCCGGCCTTGATCGCCGCCAGCTTCTCGCGCACGTCGTCGGCGGCACGCCGGCCGTTGACCTCGAGATTGAATTGCACGATCACCACCGAGCTGCCCTCGTAGCTGCGCGAGAACAACTGGCTGATGCCGGCGATGGTGTTGACCGACTCCTCGATCTTGCGCGTGACCTCGCTTTCCACCACCTCGGGCGACGCGCCGGGGTAGTCGGTCTGCACCACCACGGTGGGGAAATCGATCTCCGGAAACTGGTCGACCTTGAGGCGCTGGTAGGAAAACAGCCCCAGCACCACGAAGGCCAGCATGACCATCACGGCCATCACCGGGTTGCCGATGGACAGGCGGGTGAACCACATGGCGAATCAGCGCGCAGCGGCTGCAGCGGCGGCGGCGGCCGACCCGGCCTGACCGGGCACGCCAGCGGGCGCCGCAATCACCAGGCGCACGCCGGCCGGCACCAGGCCGGTGCTGGCCGCCAGCACCTGGTCGCCCGGCGCCAGCCCGGCCAGGATCTCGACGCTGTCGATGCCGTCCACCTGGCCGCGGGCGCCCAGCTTCAGCGGGCGCAACTCGGACAGCCCGGCGCTCATCACGATGGCATAGGGCTGGGCCTGGTCGGTGCGCACCGCGGACAAGGGCAGGGCCAGGGTGTCGCGGCGATCCAGGTCGATCCAGCCCCGGGCAAACAGGCCGTTGCGCAGGCTGGGGTGGCTGGCCACCGCCAGATAGGCCATCACGCTGCGCGATCCGGGCTGGGCGCTGGGGTTGATGCGCAGCACGCTGGCCGGCACGCTGGCCCCGCTGCCCTCCACGCTCAGCCGGGCCTTGGCGCCGATCTGCAGCCGGGCCAGGTCTTGCGGCGCGATGGCCGCTTCCAGTTCCAGGCGCGACAGGTCGACGATCTCCAGGATGCGGGCATCCACCGCCACCCGCTCACCCGGCTGGACCAGGCGCTGGGCCACGGTACCGGCGATCGGCGCACTGAGCTGGGTGTCGGCGCGCGCCTTGCGGGCCAGTTCCACGGCGGCCAGGGCCGCCTCCAGCGTGGCCTGGGCCGAGGCCTGGTTGGATACCGAGGTTTCGAGTGCGGTGGGCGAGATGAAGCCCTGGGCCACCAAGGCCTGGTTGTTGGCCAGCTGGCGCTGGGCGATGTCGCGCTGGGCCTTGGCGGCCTGGGCCTGCTGTTCGACCTGGC
>JAYUQJ010000590.1:0-6457 GCA_043756825.1 Betaproteobacteria bacterium
CGGCGCACCGAAATCGCTCGAGGCACTTTCGCGGTTCAACGCCCTGATGGTGCTTCGCTACTCCGCGACGCACCGGGTCGAGCACACCAAGGTTCATCGGCTCGACGCGCTCGACGCGTACAACCAGAAGCTCGTCAAGAAGATCGCAGTACGTGGCATCACCATCAAGGGTCTAGCGGGCTCGACTGCATATTTGTACCTCGAAGCCATCGAGATTGCGAAGGGAGCCAAGCCCCGCGCAAGGGTGGAGATGGAGGTGCAGACCAAGGGCGGACCGATCACCCGACAGCTGAAGCGACTCGACGCGGGGACCAACCTGCACGACGTGTCGGGTGGCATCGAGGCGTACAAGGGCTTGTTCGTCACCGACATCGACGCGACCCGGGACATCATCGAGCTGAGCAACGGTGACCTCATCGTCGCGGGCCAGTTGGCCGACCGGGACGTCACTGAGGAGACAAAGCGACGCATCCAGATCCGGGAAGTGATCCGCGCGCACCTCGACAAGGAACGCGAGCTGTTCGTTCAGGGTGTCAAGGTGCTCTCACTGTTCTTCATTGACGAGGTCGCCAAGTATCGGGACTACAACCGCGAGGACACGCTCGGCGAGTACGCCAGAGTGTTCGAGGAGGAGTACGCCCAGCTGGTCGAGGAGGTCTTCGAGGAGCTGGCACTCGACCCTGCAGCGGTGGCCTACCGCGGTTACCTCCGTCGCGACGACGTGCGCCGCATCCACGAGGGGTACTTCTCGATCGACAAGAAGAGCAAGCGCCAGGTCGATCCGGCCGTCGCTGCGCGCGGCGAGGACGCTGGACAATCGAGCGACACTGACGCCTACGACCTGATCCTGAAGGACAAGGAGCGCTTGCTCTCGTTCGCCGAGCCCGTGCGATTCATCTTCTCGCACTCCGCCCTTCGCGAAGGTTGGGACAACCCCAACGTCTTCGTCATTTGCGCACTGAAGCACAGCGACAACATGATCTCCAGGCGGCAGGAGGTGGGGCGCGGCCTCCGACTGTCTGTCAATCAGAACGGCGACCGCATGGACCACCCTGCCACCGTACACGACGTGAACGTGCTGACGATCGTGGCCAGCGAGAGCTACAAGGACTTTGTGTCGGCGCTGCAGAAGGACATGAGCAGCGCGTTGGCCGAACGGCCGCGCGTGGCCGACAAGGCCTTTTTCGCCGGCAAGGTGCTAAACACGGGGGCTGGCGATGTCGTCGTATCGGAAGACATCGCCACCGACATCGAGTTCTTCCTGATCCAGAACGGCTACGTCGACAAGAAGCGCCTCATCACCGAGAAGTACCTTTTGGCGAAAGACGAGGGCACGCTCGCCACGCTGCCGCCCGAACTTCAGCCCTATGCGGAGCAGGTGTTTCAGCTGATCAACAGCGTGTTCAGCGACAAGCAGCTGCCGCAGTTCGACGATGACCGCCGGCCCAAGAAGAACCCGCTCAACGACAACTTCGACAAGCAAGAGTTCAAAGCGTTGTGGAGCCGCATCAACCGCAAGGCCGCCTACAGCGTGCGTTTCGACTCAGCCGAGCTGGTCGGCAAGGCGGTGACGGAGATGAACGCGCACCTGCGCGTGACACCGCTGCAGTACACCATTCAGCGGGGCGAGCAGGCGGATAGCACCACGCATGACGATCTGAAGTCCGGCCAAGGCTTCGTGCTCAAGGCCACTGAGACCGAATCGAACCGCCAGCACTCGGTGAGCTCCGCGGTGAAGTACGACCTGGTCGGCAAGTTGGCAGAAGGCACGCAGCTGACGCGGCGCACGGTAGTTGACATTCTCAAGGGGCTGAACGTCGCGGTCTTCGCACAGTTCAAGACCAACCCAGAGCACTTCATCGCGGAAGCCAGGCGACTGATCAACGAGCAGAAGGCCACGATGATCGTCGAGCACCTGGCCTATGACCCTGTGGAAGAACGCTACGAGTTGGACATCTTTACTGCGGGCCAGACGAAGCAGGACTTCAGTATGTCAGGCGCGAAGCTGGGCCGGCACATCTACGACTATGTGTTAACCGACTCGAACACCGAGCGCGACTTCGTCAAGGTGCTGGACACGGCGTCCGAAGTCGTGGTTTATGCCAAGTTGCCGCGCGGCTTCCTGATCCCCACGCCAGTGGGCGACTACAACCCCGACTGGGCCATCGCCTTCAAGGCGGGCGTGGTCAAGCACGTGTACTTCGTCGCCGAGACCAAGGGCTCGATGTCGTCGATGGAGCTGCGCAAGATCGAAGAGACCAAGATCGCCTGCGCACGAAAGTTTTTTGACCAGCTGAACCGGAATTACGCGCCGGAAAACGTGAAGTATGACGTTGTGAACAGCTTCGATAAGCTGATGGAATTGGTGAAGTAGGTCGAGTCAATCGACCAGGGCTAACCTCACCGGAGAGCGCTCCTCAGCGAGCAGTGACAGTGCCACGCGATGCGTCACCAAACGGTACGGAGCGAGAACTACAAAGGAAGGTTGCCGGTGGTGTGGCTACTTCGCAAGCCTGATGTTCCTGTCAGGCAAGGTAAGGTACATGTCTCGCGCCCCCCGTAAACGCGATGATCAGTCCGCATCGGCAAGTCCCGGTGCCTCGACGCAGACGTATCCATCACACCCATGGCGACAATCAATGAGCCTGATGCACAACCCCGCCGGCCTGTCGCCGGTGATCGCTGGCGCCTGGCGCCTGGCCGAGTGGCAATGGACGCCGCGGCAGCGTCTGGCCTGGATCGAGGCCAACCTCGACATCGGCGTGACCAGCTTCGACCATGCCGACATCTACGGCGGCTACAGCGTTGAGGCCCTGTTTGGCGAGGCCCTGGCGCTGCGCCCGGCACTGCGGGCGCGCCTGCAGCTGGTCAGCAAGTGCGGCATCCAGCTGGTGACCCCGGCCCGGCCCGGCGGTCTGGGACCAACCCGGGTCAAGCACTACGACAGCTCGGCCGTGCACGTGCGGGCGTCGGTGGACCGCTCGCTGCAGGCGCTGCGCACCGACCACCTCGACCTGCTGCTGATCCACCGGCCCGACGCGCTGAGCGATTTCGACGAACTGGCCGACACCTTCGAGACCCTGCGCCGCGCCGGCAAGGTGCGCTACTTCGGTGTCAGCAATTTCGCACCGCACCAGCTGGCACCGCTGCACCGGCGCATCGCGCTGGCCACCCACCAGGTCGAGCTGTCGCCGCTGCACCTGGACGGGCTGCACGACGGCGTGCTCGACCAGTGCCAGGACCTGGGCCTGCGGCCGATGATCTGGTCACCGCTGGCCGGCGGCCGTATCTTCACCGCCGATGACCAGCGCGCGCTGCGCCTGCGCAGCACTCTGCAGGCGCTGGCCGGCGAGCTGGGCGTCAGCGTCACCACGCTGGTGATCGCCTGGGTGCAGCGCCACCCCAGCCAGCCGTTGCCGATCCTGGGCTCGCGCCGCATCGAGGTGGCGCGTGAGGCGATGGCGGCACAGGCGCTGCGCCTGGATGCGCAGCAGTGGTGGCGCATCTGGACAGCGGCGGCCGGGCACGAAGTGGCTTGAGCGCACTTGCTTTTGGCCGTCAGTTGCCTTATATTTTTCGCAGATGTAAGGACTCAAACATGTCCGATGCCACCCTGACCAGCAAAGGCCAAATCACCATCCCAGCCAATATCCGCAAGGCCTTGCGCTTGAGCGCGGGCGAGCGGGTGGTCTTCACGCAGTTGGATGACGGCACGGTGATCATGCGTGCCAAGACCCGCTCCATCCTGGACCTGAAAGGCCTGTTGCAGGCCGAGGGCTTGCCCAAGCTTGCCGTGAAAGACATGCGCATCGGCCGCAGTTGAGCGGCTGAGCGGCTGAGCGGCTGATGACGGGTGTCGATACCAATATCCTGGTGCGCTGGATCGTCAACGACGACCCGGTGCAAGTGGCCCGGGTGCAAGCACTGTTTGAGGCAGCGCGCCGCGATGGCGCTCGGTTGCTGGTGCCTTGCACGGTGACGCTGGAACTGGAATGGGTGTTGCGTCACCGCTACCGCCTGGCCAAACCGATGGTGCTGCGAGTCTTCAACTCCTTGTTGGAGACGCAAGAGCTGACCTTCGACGCCGAGCCCGCGCTCGAGCGCGCGCTGCACGCCTACCGCAGCGCCCAGGCCGACTTTGCCGACTGCCTGCACGCGGGGCTGTGCAGCGCGGCCGGCCAAGCACCGCTGCTGAGCTTTGATGCGCGCGCCGCCAGGCTGGCCGACGTGATGGCCCTGTGAAGCTGCGCCACTCGTACCACCCGCGCCGCCGTCAAGGCAGCGGCAGCACCAGCGGCTTCACATCACCGCCGATGAACAGGGTCTTGCCATCGGCGGCGATGTTGAGCACCGGCCGGCCGCATTCGGCGCTCAGGGTCTGCAACCGGCAGCTGGGGTATTCGCTCACCGGTACGCTGCCCAGCAGGGGCAGGCCGGCGCCGGGCGTATCGGTCACGGCGCTGAAGACGTAGACGCGCGGCAGGCGGGCTGCCGTGCAGGCAGAAGCCCAGGCAGCGCACCGATTCAGCCATACACCGCCAGCGCCGCCGCCAGCCGCCGCTGCACGGCCGCACGCAGGCTGTCGGGCGCCAGCACCTGCACCTGCTCGCCCTGGCGCAGCAGGTCCATCACCAGCTCGGTCTCGTCCATGTAGGGCAGGCTCAGCGCCCAGCTGCCATCGTCCAGAAAGCGGCCCTGCTGCTCGGGGTGCCACTCCTCGCGGCTGATCCAGGGCGCGGCCTGCGGGCTGAAGCGCAGCAGCGCCACCTGGCGGGTGCCACCGGCATAGATGCCATAGCCGGTGTCCATCTCGGCCTGCACCTGGCGCATGGCCACGTCCCTGGCGCGCTGGTCCAGCACGCGGGCGTCCTGCACCGCGTCCAGCGCAAAACGCAGCAGGCGCTCGCGGCTGTGGCACCAGGCGTCCAGGTACCAGGTGTTGCGGTAGTGCACCAGGCGCTGGGGCGAGACCTCGCGCTCGCCCACCTCGCCGCGCGCCCGGGTGAGGTAGCGCATGCGCAGGCGGCGCCGGTGCATCAGGGCCTCGCCCATGCGCTCGAAGTGCTCGGGCGGCACCGGCCGGCGCAGCGCGCCGATGATCTTGACCCGCTTCATCAAGGCCTTGCTGTCGCGGTCGCCGCCCGGGCCCAGCAGCTCGTGGATGCGGTCGAGCAGGGGCTGCAGGTGACGGATCAACATGCCGTCGGTGTCCAGCCCCGACAGCAGCTGGTGCGCCATCAGCAGCGAATACAGCTCGCGCTCGCTGAACCACAGGCCGGGCAGCTCGTGGCGCGCTGCGCCGACGGCCTGGGCCGCGCCCGAGCCGCCGGCGGCGCCGGCAAAGCGGTAGCCGCGGCTTTCGCGGTCATAGGCTATGGGTGCACCGAGCTGGTCGCGCAGGTATTCCAGGTCGCGCTTGAGGGTGGCCGGCGACACCTCCAAGGCCTCGATCAGCTCGGCAAAGCTCACGCTGCCGCGCTGGCGTATCAGCATCTCTATCTTGTACAGGCGGGCGGTCTTGGACATGGTGGCGGCGGCGGCGCCGCTGTGAGACGGGGCTGACAGTCTGCCACTGCCATGGCTCACAGAATGAGCCACTTGCGGCAGTATGGGCAAAAATCGCTTTTTTTGACTAGCTCACTATATGAGCCAGTCAAGCCGGACACTTGTTTCTGCCGGGGTTGTCCCGGTGTGCAGATGCCGGAGTCCCGCATGGTCCAAGCCACCTTCGAATTCATCCCGCTCGCCGCCGCGAGCCTCCCCAGCGTGCCTGCCGCAGACCCGGCTCTGCCGCTGCTCGCCGCAGGCAGCAGCCCCGACAGCATGGACCGCCTGGGCTTCGAGATCGGCTGGGACCATGCCCATCACCGGGTCACGCCGCCGCTGGGCCATCTGCACCAGCCCAACCCGGTGCACCAGGGCTGGATGGCGGGCCGCTCGGCCTTTGGCGCGCGTGGCCTGGCCGCCACCGCTGCGGTGCGCCAGTGGCTGGCGCTGCGTCTGCAGGCCTGGCAAGAGGGTACGGTGTTCGAGAGCGTGCAGGTCAACCCGCATTTTTTGGCCCGCATCGACGCGGTGGACTGCCCGGTCAGCCGCCAGACCCTGACGCTTTGCGCCCAGTTGCACAGCGACGCCAGCGTCACCCGCCTGAACCCGTCCGCAGCCTATGCCGCCGGCAACCTGGCGGTGTTGAGCCAGCGCGTAGCCGAGGCCGACGGGCGCCCCGGCGCGGCCGGCCTGAGCCTGGATGAGCAGGCCCGTCTGGAGGTGCTGCGCAGTTTTGCCACGCCCCTGCCCCATGCCCAGGCCGCCCTGCTGCCCCTGCGCGTGCTGCCGCCCAACCGGGTGCGGGTGATCAACCCGGTGCAGGCACTGCAGGTGATGCTGACGCTGCAGTTCGTGCAGGCTGGCTATGCCCGCCGCCTGCTGGGGCTGGCGGTGCTGATGCCCAGCAGCG